>NZ_JBFAJO010000044.1:0-79155 GCF_040655255.1 Kitasatospora sp. NPDC050463 | reverse complement strand
ACAACGGCTTCAATGCGGGACCCCGACGGCGCACCGGGAGATCAGAGGAAGAGCTCACACGCAACTAACGACGGATCTCCGGCGCAGGACACTAGTGCCCCGTCCTCACTTCAGGAAGTCGACGTAGTCACCGCCCCGCATCTTCTCGCCGTTGCGGTCGTAGACCTGCCACGACCTCGCGGTCTTCCCCTCCGGACGGGCCACGGCGATCCAGCGGATCGGGGAGTCCCCCACGGTGACCTGCGGCGGCTCGTACGTCGTACCGTCCGTCCAGGTCACCGTGACCCGGCCGGTGTTGGGGTCGAGGTGCGCCATCACCACGTCGAGCGGGGCCACGGTGTCGTCCTTGCCCCGGTGACCGACCAGGCCCCCGCTGAGCGTGCCCACCGTGTCGACGGGCGTCGCGGGCGCGGACGGCGCCGGGACGCTGCCCTGGGAGTCATGGCCGAGGCGCACCCCGTCCACCGTGAAGTACGTGTTCGTGACGTCCTCCTGGGGCTGCCAGTACTGCTGGACGAACGCCTCGGTGGGCGCCGGGAGTTCCGGGTCGGCGGCGTGCCGCTCCTGCCAGACGGCCTGGGCCTGCTGGTACGCCTGGTCCTGCCGAGCGAGCGGCCACAGTGCGATCCACAGCTTCCACTCCTTGCCGGCGGCGGTGCCCTGAGCGATCACCGCCCGGCTCGGGGTGAAGGGGTCGCGAACCGCCGCCGCGGACGGCGGGGCCGTGGGGGCGCCGGACGTGTCGGGTGCCGGCCCTCCCCCGGTGCCGCCCCCGGTCCCGGAGCCGGCCGGGGCGATCGTCCCCACCGAGTCGCGGCCCGCGGAGGCTCCGTTCAGGCCCGCCATCGTGCCGCCGGCCAGGACCACCACCGTGCCCAGCGCGACCGCCCCCACCAGGGTCCGGCGACGACGCCGCAGCCGGCGGCCGCCCGCCATGATCTCCGGCAGTGGCACCGCCCCGACCTGCGCCCCGGCCGCGGCCTCCGCTAGTCCGAGACCGACCCACACCGCCGTGTCGCCGTCGTCCGCCGCGCCCGTGGCGCCCGTCCGGTCGTTGCCGCGCATGCTCATACCGCACCTCCGATGGGTGTCATGCCCTTGAGTTCCGTCAGCGCCGAGACCTCGCGGAGCCTCGCTATCCCCTTCGCCGCCTGGCTGCGCACCGCACCCACCGAGCAGCCCATCGCCGCGGCGGCCTGGCTGTCACTCAGGTCCTCCCAGTGGCGCAGCACGACGGCCTCGCGCTGGCGCGGCGGCAGGGTGGCGAGCGCGGCCATCAGTGCCGAGCGCTGGTCGGACCGCGCGAAGCCGTCCTCCACGCCGGCCACGTCCGGCACGGCGTTGACCAGCAGCTCCGGCAGGCGACGCCGGAAGCGGCGGGCGTGCTGGTTCACCAGGATCCGCCGCACGTAGGCGTACGGATCCTCCGCCCGCCGCACCCTCACCCAGGCCGCACAGGCCTTCTCCGCCGCGGACTGCACCAGGTCCTCGGCCGCGTACTGCTCCCCGGCCAGCAGGTACGCCGTACGCAGCAGCCGTGGCCAGGCCCCGACGATGAACGCCTGGAACTCGTCGTCCCGGTCGGTCTTCGTTTCTCCCATGAGCACCTCCTCACCCTCCTGAGCCCGGATCGGGCCGAAACCGCTTCCTCCGCGCGGGTCCCGGTGCGGTTCGCCCCCGCGCTCGGCGCCGCGCGGTGCGGTAGGGAGGAGGTGAGGTGGCGCCGGGCACGCGCTTCCGCGCCGGCGAGGGTCCCCGGGTGAGCAGCGGTCGGGCAGGCGGCACCCCGCCCACCGGCCGGCCCCCACCCGCCGCTGGCCGGGCCCTCCCGCGAACGCCTCAGGCGCCGGAGTACCGCACCGGCCGGGCCGCCCGCGCCTGCGGCGGCGCCGCCACGAGTCCGGCCAGCCCGGCCAGCGCGGCGGCCTCCGGGCTGCCCTCCGCCGCGCTGAACACGTGCACGACCAGGCCCGTCTCGCCCGGTGCGGCCGGCACGTGCAGCGTCTCGCAGTCCAGCGTGAGCAGCCCAGCCACCGGGTGCCGCAGCCGTTTGCGACCCGCGCCGCACACCACGACCTCGCCGGTGGCCCAGATCCGCCGGAAGTCCGCACTGCGCGCCGACAGTTCGGCGATCAGCGCGGCCAGCTCAGCGTCGTCGGGGTAGCTCCCGGCGGAGACCCGCAACTGGCCGACGGCTTCGCGGGCCCGGTCCTCCCACTCGGGGTGGACGTCCCGGGAGGCCGGGTCGCAGAACAGGAACCTGGCGTTGTTGCCGTCCCGGCGGCCGGGCTCGCCGAGCCCGCCCATCAGTTCGGCTCCCAGGGCGTTCCAGGCCACCACGTCCAGGTGGGGGGTGGTCGCAAAGGCGGGGAAGTGTGCGGCGGCGTCCAGAAGCCGCCGCAGCTGCGGGCTGACCCGCGCCACGGGCGCGGTGCCGCCCCGGGCCCCGGCCAGGGTGGCGAGGTGCCGGCGCTCGGCGGTGTCGAGGCCGAGGGCCCGGGCGAGTGCGTCGAGCACCTCGGTGGACGGCTGGGTGGCCCGGCCCTGTTCGAGGCGGACGTAGTAGTCGACGCTGATCCCGGCGAGCTGCGCGAGCTCCTCGCGGCGCAGCCCGCGGACCCGCCGGTGGCGGCCGCCGGCGAGGCCGACGTCCTCCGGCGCGACGCGACCGCGGCGGGCCCGCAGGAATCCGCCGAGCGCCCGGCTGGTGTCGCCGACCCCGTCGATCGCCCCGACCCCGCCCGCCCCGCCGGCGGGGCCCGGCCCGTCCGCCGCTCCGTCGTCCGCCCGGTCCGTACGCCGCATCCGTTCCACCCCGTTCATGCGTCTCAGTATGGGTGGCCCTGCCGGTACCAGGATCACCGGTCCTCCGGTCGACCAGGGATCTGGCTGCCCGGCCGCGCCCGGGAGAACGTGGACGGCATGACCGAAACCACGCCGCAGCAGCCCAAGAAGATCCTCGTCGTCACCGCCCACCCGGAAGCCCGCTCCCTCAACGCCGCCCTCACCGCCTTCGCGGTGGAGCGCCTGCGCGAGGCGGGGCACGAGGTGCGGCAGTCCGACCTCTATGCGATGAAGTGGAAGGCCGCGCTCGACGCCGACGACTTCCCCGAGCACACCCCCGACGAGCGGCTGCAGGTGATGGGCGCCTCGGAGCGGGCCACGCTGGCGGGGCGGCTGTCGCCGGACATCGCGGCGGAGCAGGAGAAGGTGCTCTGGTCGGACGCGGTGATCCTGCAGTTCCCGCTCTGGTGGTTCTCGGTGCCCGCGATCCTGAAGGGCTGGATCGACCGGGTCTTCACCGCCGGGTTCGGCTACGGCCCGGCCGTCCCTCCCCCCTACGGCGAGGGCAGCACGCTGGGGGGCCGGCGCGCCCTGGTGTCGGTGACGGCGGGTGCCCGGGAGACCTCGCTCCTGGACCGTGGCATCCACGGGCGGCTGGCGGACGTCCTCCACCCGGTGCAGCACGGCCTGTTCTGGTTCACCGGCATGGCACCGCTGGAGCCGTTCGCGGTGTTCGGCGCGAACGACCTGCCCGAGGAGCGGTTCGCGGCGGCGAAGCGGGAGTACGGCCGTCGGCTCGACGGGCTCTTCACGGACGAGCCCGTCCCGTTCCGGTCGCTCGCCGGGGGCGACTACGACCACGACATGCGGCTGCTGCCGGGCGTGGAGGCGCCGGGGACGGACGGGCTGGACCTCCACGTCCGCCCGCGCGGCTGACCACGCGGGCCGCCGGCCCGGTCCGACCCGTGCGGTGTGGCGCCGCTCTCAGATCGTCTGTACCCGCAGTGGCGCCCGCCGACCGGTCCGTGACGGGCTCGGACGGGCCGCCGGTGAGTGCGCTCACACGCGAACGACCGCAACGACGGGCGGTAGTGGCCACCGGCGGACCGGTCCGGCAAGCCGCCCGCGGAGGCATTCGCCGAGGTCGGCGGGCATACCGGAAGCATCCGCGGGAGGCCCTTCGAATCCACGGCGCCGCACCGTGCTACGACGATGGATCGTAGTCAGGGGGTCTTGGCGGCGGCCGATCCGGTCTGGCAACAATGGCTCAGTCGTCAGCCGCTCCGGCACCTGTCCCGCCGGAAGCGGCTTACTGCCGAGTCACGCCCCGCGACCGCTTCGGCCCCTGTCCGGCCAACGGTCGAGGCGGGGCGTGACACCGGCCCAACCCGATTGAGGTCTTCTCCTTCATGCCCGCTTTCAAGCTCCGTATGCGCACTTCCGCCGCACTTCTCGCCGGTGCCGCCGGTCTGACCGCCCTGGGCGCCGGCCTGGTGCCCGCCACCGCCTCGGCCGCGACCGTCTCCCCGCAGGCCATCGCCGCCCAGATCGTGCCGGCCGGCCAGCTCGCCTCGTTCAACCAGATCATCAGCCACGAGTCCAGCTGGAACGTGACCGCGACCAACCCCAGCTCGGGCGCCTACGGCCTGGCCCAGGCCCTGCCGGGCTCGAAGATGGCCTCCGCCGGCGCGGACTGGAAGACCAACCCGAAGACCCAGATCAAGTGGGCGCTGGACTACATGAACACCCGCTACGGCAGCCCGAACGCCGCCTGGTCGTTCTGGCAGACCCACCACTGGTACTAAGCCGCGAGTTCACCGGACTCCTGACGCGCCGCGCCACCGGGCCGACCGGCCGGTGCTCCGCCGGGGCTCCGGCTGCCGCACCCAGACCACTGTCCCCCCTCACCCCGGGGATCGGACAGGGATCACCGGGGTGACCGAGAGGGCCCGTGCACACGCGATCCGCGTGCACGGGCCCTCTCGCCCGTTTCCGGGCCGGCCCCGGCGCCGGGCCGTCGGACGTCTTCGGAACGGCGGCCCCACTCCGGCGCCGGCGATCCGGGCGTCAGGCGCCGTCCGGCCCCTCCAGGCCGAGAAGCGCGCGCATCCGGCGGTACTTGGCGGCCAGCCGCTCGGCCGTCGGGGCGTCCAGGGTGGCCAGCCGAGCCGGGCTGGAGTTGTGGGCCAGGTCGGCCCGCTTGACCAGGCGGGCGCCGGGGGTCGCCAGGATGCGGGCCGCGTACTCCTCCGGGGGCTCGCCGGGGCGCTTGGTGAGGGCGTCGACGATCGCCTTGGTGCGGTCGGACAGGGCGGCCGCCGCCAGCCACTCGCGGGTCAGCACGTCGTCCTCGATCGCATCGTGCAGCCAGCCCGCCGCGATCTGCTCCTCGCCGCCGCCGCGCTCCGCCACACCGTGCGCCACCGCGGCGAGGTGCTCGCTGTAGGGGTGGCCGTTCTTGTCGACCTGCCCCTCGTGGGCGCGCCGCGCGATCGTCTCCACCTCGGCCAGGCTCAGGTTCTCCACGGGGCCATGGTAGGCCGCGGGCCCGCGCGGGGGGACGCCCGGCCGACTCGGCCGGGCGGGTGTCTGGTTGACTGCGGCGGTGCCGGGAGACCCCCGGCGCGGACCGCCCGCCGGACACCCCGGACACCTCCGGACCACCCCGAGGACCCATGCCCAGCCCGCACCCGCTGCTCTCCGGATTCGCCCCGATCTGGGCCCTCATCGGGGCCGGCTACCTCGTCGGCCGCAGCGGACTGCTCGGGCCGCAGGCCGGACCGGTACTGAGCCGGTTCAGCTTCCATCTGGCCATGCCCGCAGCCCTGTTCCTGATGATCGCCCGGACTCCGCTGCACCGGTTCGCCAACCCGTCGATGCTGGCCTTCGTCGCCGGGACGGCGCTCGCCGCCGGCCTCGGCCTGCTGGCCGCCCGCCGGATCTTCGGCCGGGGGCTCGCCGAGGGAACCATCGGCGGGATGGCCTCCGGGTACGTCAACTCCGCCAACCTCGGCATCCCGGTAGCCCTGCAGGTGCTCGGCGACGCCTCCTTCGTCGGGCCGGTGGTGCTGTTCCAGACCGTGCTGGTCACGCCGATCGTGCTGACCGTGCTCGACACCGGTGGCGCGGGCCGCCGGGCCGCGCTCACCCTGCCGGTGCGCAACCCCATCCTGCTGGCGGTCGCGCTCGGCGCCGTGGTCTCCGCCACCGGTTGGCACCCGCCCGCCGAGCTGACCCGGTCCTGCGAGCTGCTCGGTGGCGCGGGCGTGCCGACCGCCCTGGTGGCACTCGGCATGTCGCTGCACGGCCGCCCGTCCGCCACCGGCCCCGCCCGGTACGCGGAGGTCGGGGTGGCGGTGGTGCTCAAGACGCTGATACAGCCGCTGGCGGCGTTCGCCGTGGGGGCCGGCCTGCTCCACCTGCCACCGCATCAACTGCTCACCGTCGTCCTGTTCTCCGCCCTCCCGACCGCCCAGAACGTGTTCGTCTACGCCGGCCAGTACGGGCGCGGCGCGGCGCTCGCGCGGGACTCGATGCTCTGCTCCACCGTGGTCTCGATGGCGACGCTGTCGCTCGTCAGCTGGGCACTGGGCCCCGCCTGAGGCGGGCCGCCCGGCCGGTGCGGGCCCGGTCCGGGCGGGCCGGCCGGGTACAGACCCGACACAAACCCTCCCGACCTGTACAAGACGCGTGCGACCGGGCGGAAAACGTCGCCACCCGAACGGTGCGGTGCAATGCTGGCGAGCATGACTCACGCCAACCGTCCACCCATGGTCAAGCGTCAGTGTCCCGCCGTCGTCACGCTCCCGCAGACCGATGTGGAGCACTTCAACAACCTCCCGCACGCCGCCTTCATGATGGAGCAGCACCTGCGGTGCGAGCTCGTCGCCGGGCACGCGGACACCCACTCCGCCCTGGTCCAGGGCGTCGGCAACGACCTGCACTGGGCCTCCTGGCCCGTGTACACGGTCGAGTTGGCCCCGCGCTGCCCCGCCGAGGCCGGGCTGAAGGGGCCGGAGCACATCAGGGAGCCCGACATCTGCCTGCTCCGTGAGGGCCACCCGGGGGACCACTACGGAGAGAGCTGGTTCTGAACCCCTGAAACCCGCGAAGACCCGAAGCCCTAACCCTTAAGCCCTGAAGTCCTGAAGTCCCGAAGCGCTCCTCCCGGGTCGCCCCGGCGCCGGCCCCGGACGGCGGTCGACTCGCCGCCGCGGCCCGGTCACTCCTCCCGGGCGGTGGCCACCACCTCGGTCATGGCCAGCAGGAACCGCCGGGCCGTCGCCAGCTCCGCCGCGTCGAACCGGCCCATGGCGGCCACCAGATCGGCGATCAGCCCGCCGAAGAAGGCCTGCCCGAGGTCCATCGCCCGCTCCTCGACCACCAGCCGGACCTTGCGGCGGTCCCCGGGGTCGCGCTCACGGCGGATCAGGCCGAGCCGCTCCAGGCGGTCGACCAGGCCGGTGGTGCCCGCCGAGTTCAGCCGCAGCGCCTCTCCGAGGCGGCCCGGCGTGACCACCGCCCCGGCGCGGGCGGCGTCCAGCAGGTGGATCAGCGCCCGCAGGTCGGTCGGGTGCAGGCCGTGGCGGCCGGCGAACTCCGAACCGAACAAGTCGAGTTCGACGGTCAGCCCGCGCAGCAGATGGATCAGCTGCATCGGCTCCTCCGGTTCGTCCACCCTGTCGTCCTTCCTCTCCGGGTCCCGTGGGACTATTCTCTCGCCCAACGAGATTATTGTTCAGCGAGCCATTTTGCCACCCGTCGGAGGCAGCACGATGTCAGCACAGACCCCGCACTCCCCGCAGGGCGCCCCGACCGCCGACCCGGCCGGGGCCACCCTCGGGGCGTTCCTCGCCGCCTACGACGCCGTACTGGCCCGCTGGCCCGTCCCCGTCGAGCCGCTCACCGTCCGGACGCCGCACGGCACCACCCGGGTCAACGCCTGCGGTCCCCGCCACGGGCGGCCCCTGGTCCTGCTCCACGGCGGCGGCGCCACCTCCACGGGCTGGCTGGACACCGTCGAGGCGCTCACCTCGGCCGGGCACCGCGTCCTCGCCGTCGACCTGATCGGCGACCCCGGGCGCAGCCGCCACGACGGCGACCCGCTCGGCGGCGTGCCCGGCCTGCTGGGCTGGCTGGACGCGGTGCTCGACCGACTCGACGTGCCCGAGGCCGACTTCTGCGGCCACTCGTACGGCGGGTGGATCGCCCTGGAGTACGCCCTGCACGCCCCGGCGCGGGTCGGACGGCTCGCCCTGCTCGATCCGACCCAGTGCTTCGCCGGCTTCCGGCCCGGCTACCTGCTGCGCGCCCTGCCGCTCTTCCTACCACCCCGCACGGTCGGCCGGGCCCGGTCCTACCTGGACTGGGAGAGCGGCGGCAGCGGGCTCGACGCCGGCTGGCGCGAGGTCTACGCCCTCGGCCACGCCGGCTTCCCGGCCTCCCGGGTGGTCACCGGACCGCGCCCGACGGGAGTGCGGCTGCGTACCCTCGGTGCGCCCACGCTGGTCCTGCTGGCCGAGCGCAGCCGCGCGCACGACGCCGGGCGCGTGGCCGCGGCGGCCCGCAGCGCCCTGCCCGACGCCACCGTCGCCGTCCTGCCCGGGCTCTCCCACCACAACCTGCTCACGGCCCGGCCGGCCGAGCTGACCGGCCCCCTCACGGCCTTCCTCTCCGACGGGGCGTGACCTCACGCCGGGTCGGAGACACCGGGCCGGGCCAGACCGCCGGCCGGCTCTTGCCGGCTGGCGGCTGGCGGCAGCTCAGTAGATCAGGTAGCCCGGCCGACGGCCCTCGTCCTCGATCTCTCCGGTCGCCTGGGCCCGCAGCTTGCGGGACAGCGCCTCCAGCGCGCGTGAGGCCGCGACCTCCTCGCCGATCCGGGCGAGCGGACGGTCCTCCGCGCTCTTGAGCGCCTCGCCGTGGGCGCTCAGGCCCGGCGCCCTGGCGCCGGTCAGCCTCGCGTCGCATCCCGTGTGCACGCCGTCTTCCTCGAAGCTCAGCTCCACATCCCACTGGTTGTGCATGCCACACCTCCTGGCGCTGCCCCCGTCGCCCTTGCTCAGGCCGGCACGGATGCGGACCCCGTGGCGGCTGCTCACACCAGCGTGCGCCCCCGGCGCCCAGAGCGGCAAGCGCGACCGGGGCGGGGCGGGCCGGGGCGGGGCCGGGGCGGCAGCAGGCACCAGCCGGACGGCGGCAGGCTCGGGGCCGGAAGGGCCCGGGAGGCCCGCGTCCCGGCGGTCGGGGCGACGCCCCGGCGGTACGCTGGCGGGAGCGCGCCGCGACCACCGTCGAACCACGGACCGCCGGTCCGGCGCGGGCAGCGACGTCCGGGTGGTCCCTACGTGGTGGTCTTCCTTCTCGCACTGAGCGCCGCCTGCTGCCTGGGCCTCGGATTCGTCCTCCAGCAGCACGCGGCAGAGCGTGCCCCGCGTGCCGATCTGCTGCGCTGGCGGCTGCTGCTGGACCTGCTGCGGATGCCCGAGTGGCTGCTCGGCACCGGCTTCATGGTCGCCGGCCTGGTCCTCTCCGCGCTCGCCCTCAACCAGGGCGAGGTCTCGCTGGTCGAACCGCTGCTCGCCACCAACCTGCTGTTCGCGATGGCACTCTCCCGGGTGCTGACCCGGCAGAGCCTCGGCCGTTCCGGCTGGGCCGGCGTGCTGCTCCTCGGGCTCGGCGTGACGGCCTTCATCGTGGCCGGCCGCCCCACCGGCGGCGGCGCACCGGCCGGGGAGCTGCGGCACTGGCTGGTGGTCGGCACGGTGGTCGGGCTGACGCTGCTGCTGGTCTCGACGGCCCGCCGACTGCCGCTGTTCGAGGAGGCCACCCTGCTCGCCCTGGCCGCGGGCCTGCTCTACGGCCTCCAGGACGCGCTCACCCGCACGACGACCCAGCGCCTCGACCACGACGGGCTGGACGCCGTCCTGCGCAGCTGGCAGCCGTACGCGGTGGCGACGGCGGGCGTGGTCGGACTGCTGCTGGTGCAGAGCGCGTTCGAGGCCGCCCCGCTACGGATGTCCCTGCCCGCACTGACGGCGGCCCAGCCGATCACCGGGATCGTCTGCGCGGTGGGCTTCCTCGGCGACCGCCTTCGGGTCACCCCCGGCGCCCTGGCCTGGGAGGCGGCGGGGCTGGTGGCCGTCGTCGTCGGAGTGGTGGTGATCGGCCGTCACCCCGCCATGCCCGGCAGCGGCGGCGAGGACGCGACGAGCGCCGACGATCTCGCCGAGGACGGGGCCGGCGCGGCCGGCCGGCCCGCTGCGGACAGCTCCGCCGGCTCCGACTCCGACGGCCCCCGCGCCGACCGCCCAGACTCCGACCGCTCCCACTCCGACCGGCCCGAGGACGAAGGCCCCGACGACGAAGGCCCCGACGACGACTCCGGCGGCACCACCGACAGCGCCGGCTCCCGGTAGCCGGCCCGGCGACGGAACGGCGGGCGGCCCATGTGCTGGAGCGCGCAGGCGGACCTCGTCACCGGCGGGGTGGTGTCGGGCATCGGCGTCCTCTGCCTGGTCCGGACCCACCGCGCCGGACGGCCCGAGCGGCTGCCGCTCGCGGCCCTCCCCCTGGTCCTGGGCGCACACCAGCTGATCGAGGCCGCCGTCTGGCTCGGCACCGAGGGCGACCTCCCCGCCGGGCCTGCCGGGTGGGCCCGCACCGCCTGGGCCCTGATCGCGCTGCCGCTGCTGCCCGTGCTGGTCCCGGTGGGGGTCCGCTGCGCCGCCCGCGACCCTGGCCGCCGACGCCTGCTCCTGGCCTTCGTCCTGCTCGGCCTGCTCGTCGCCGTCCCGCTCGCGGTGGCCGTCCTGACCCGCCCGGTGACGGCCACCGCACACGGGCACACCCTCGGCTACGCCGTCGGCATCCCGCACCCGGCCCTCCTGCTGACCGGCTACCTCGTGGCGACCGTCGGCTCGCTGCTCCTCGGCGGTGACCGCCTGCTGCGCCGGCTCGGCCTGCTCACCGGGGCAGGCGCCGTCGTGTGCGCGCTGCTCTGGCGGCTGGCCTTCGTCTCGACCTGGTGCGCCCTGGCCGCCCTGGCCAGCCTGCTCCTCCTGCACTGGACCGCCCGTCCGCCCCGGGACGGGGCAGCGGCCGACGGCCCCGCGCCGGGGCCACCGGCCGCGCTCTGATCCGCCGGCCCGAGTGCGCCGCCGCGCCCCGCCCGCACCCGGCGGCGCGCCCCGCCCGAAGCTTCCCCGGGCTCAGAGCAGCGCCTCCGGCGGCATCCGGTGGACGCCCGGGAGCCGGTTGTCGAGCTCGCCGGGCTCGAAGCGGCACATCCCGACCGCGTGCCAGAACTCGCCCACGACGTCGCCCTCGTACTTGTAGGCGCCGGACGGCGACAGCGCCGCCCAGCCGTCGGGCGCCCCGAGCAGGGTCGCGCGGGCCGTGGGCGCGCCGGTGGCGGGGACGTCCCACAGCCGGACCGTGCCGTCCTCGCCACCGCCGGCCAGCAGCGAGCCGTCCGGGCTGAACGTCACCGCCAGGATCCGGCCGGTGTGCCCGCGCAGCCGGCCGAGGTCCTGGCCGGTGCGAGGGTCCCAGAGGCGGACCACCCGGTCGTCCCCCGCCGTGGCGAACAACGCCCGCCGGGGGTGCACGGCCGCCGTCCAGAGCCGGCCGGCATGGCCGGTCAGCCGGTGCTCGATGCCGCCGTCGGCCCAGATCACGGCGTCGCCGTCCCAGGAGGCGCTGGCCAGCCAGGAGCCGTCGGGGGCGAACGAGACGCTGTACACCCGGTCGCGGTGCCCTTCGAGGCGGGCCTCGATCCGGCCGGCGCCGATGTCCCAGATCCGGACCGTGCTGTCGTCGCAACCGGTGGCCAGCCGGCGTCCGTCCGCACTGAACGCTATCGAGCGGACCCGGCCCCGGTGCTCCCGCAGGGTGGCGACGTGCGCGCCGGTGCTGCGGTACCAGATGCGCACGGTGTCGTCGTCGTTGGCGGTGGCCACGAAGACGCCGTCCGCGCTGAACGCCTCCGCCCAGACGTGCTCCGTCTCGACGTCCATCTCCCGCAGGTACTCACCGGTCAGCGCGTTCCACAGGTAGAGGTCGCCGTCGTTGCTGGCGGTGGCCAGGACCGGCCCCTGCGGGCTGAACTGCGCCGAGACCAGCCGGCTGCTGCGGCCCGAGAGCTCCCTGATCCGCCGGCCCGTGGCGGGCTCCCAGAGCCGGACCACGCCGTCGTTGCCGCCGGCCGCCAGCAGGGTGGCGTCCCCGCTGAAGGAGAGCGATCCGATTCGGCGCCCGTGGCCGCGCAGCAGTTGGCGGCTGCGCCCGGAGGCGGGGTCCCAGAGCCGGACGGCGCCGTCGTTGCCACCGGTCACCAGCAGCGGGTCCGCCTCCGCCCGGCCCGGTCCGGTGCCGGGGCGGAACCGGCAGGCCCAGACCGAGCCCCGGTGCTCAGGGGGCTGGCGGTGCAGCGCCGCCACCTCGCGCTCCCCGCGGCCGGCCGGCCCGACCCGCCAGACCCGGACCACGCCGTCGCTGTCCCCGGCGGCGAGCCGGCCGCCGTCGGCGTCGAAGGCGACCTGGTACACCGCGCCGGTGCAGCCCTCCAGCCGGCCGGCCGGTGTGCCGTCGAGCGGGTTCCAGAGCCGGATCTGGCCCGCCGTGTCGCCGCTGGCGAGCAGGTCCCCGGCGGGGTGGAAGGCGAGCGTGTAGACCCGGCCGCCGTGCCCGTCGAAGGTGTGGAGCAGCCGTCGCGTCGCGACGTCCCAGACCCGGACCGCTCCGCCCGGGGCGGCCGGCCCGGCGCCTCCCGCGGCGTCCGCGCCCGCGTCGCCGGTGGCCAGCAGCGTCCCGTCCGGACTGAACCGGGCCCGGAACACGGATCCCCGGTGCCCCGGGAGTTCGGCGACCCGCCGCCCGGTCGCGGTGTCCCACAGGCGCACGCCACCGGCCCGGTCACCGGTGACCAGCAGGGCGCCGTCCGGGCTGAACACCGTCGTGTAGACGGGTGCGGCGTGCCCGGTCAGCCGGCGCAGCGGCTCGCCCGTGGCGGTGTCCCAGAGAGTGACCGTCCCGTCGGCGTCGCCGGTGGCGAGCAGCGCGCCCGCCGGCCCCAGCGCCACCGGCCAGACCCCGCCCGGGTGGACGTCGAGCCGGTGCAGGCACTCCCCGGAGACCTGGTCCCAGAGCCGGACGGTGCCGTCGGCGCTGCCGGTGGCCAGCACGGTTCCGGCGAACTTCACCGCGTAGACCCGGCCGATGTGGTCCTTGAGGGTGCGCAGGGCGACCCCGGTGACCGCGTCGCAGACCAGCACGCTGCCGTCGGCGCTGCCCACCGCGAGCAGCTGGCCGTCGGCGCTGAAGGCGACCGGCTCGGGCAGCCGGGTGGTCCGCACGTCGAAGCCGTACGGGACGCCGACCTCCGAGGGCCGGAAGCCGGCCTCGACGGGCAGGCCGGGGGCGATGGCCGCCGCGCGCAGTTCGGGGGCGGCCAGCACCTCGTCGTCGGTGACGGCGGAGATCAGGGCGGCCCGCTGCCAGCGGCTGCCCCGCAGCCGGGCCCCGCGCAGGTCCGTCCCGACCAGCCGGGCACCCCGCAGGTCCGCTCCCGAGAGGTCGGCGCCGGAGAGGTCGGCCGCGTCGAGCCGGGCACCGGCGAGCCGGGCGCCGCGCAGCGAGGCACCTGCCAGGTTGGCACCGAGCAGCCGGGCGTCGGTGAGGTCGGCCTGGCCGAGGTCGACACCGGAGAGGTCCCGGTGGGAGAGGTCCTCGCCGGCCAGCACGGCGCCGCGCAGGTCGGTGTGGGCGGGCACCCGCAGCCTGGCCAGTACCTTGACGGCGTTGATGCGCGCCGGCGCGTCCGCGTCGGCGGCACCGTCCAGGACGCCCTGGGCCCACTGCTGGCAGACCTGGTGGTCGGCGAGGTCGCAGAGGAACTCGACCGCCAGCCGGCTGAGCGGGCGCCGGGCGAGCAGCTCCGACTCGCCCCGCCCGAGCGCGGCGGCCGCCGCCCGGGCGACCAGCCATTCGACCACGGAGCCGTGGATGAACTGGAACACGCCCTCGTCGGACCGGACGAGCAGGCTGCCCGATCCCACCGCGTGCGCGATCTGCGGCGCGGGCAGGCGGCTCCCGACCAGGCCGGTCAGCACGCCGGAGAGGTCCAGCAGCTCGTCGTACGGGATGGCGGTGCGGCTGCTCTCCCACAGCCGCAGCGCGAGCGCGGTGACGGCCTCCCAGAGCTGGTCCAGGCCGAGGCCCGGCGCGGCGCCCGGGCCGCCCTGACCGCGCCGCTCCTCGAACTCCAGCCAGGCGGTGAAGACCTCCTGGTAGAGGCCGGCGGCACTGAGCGCCCGGCCGGCTCCGGCGACGGCCCGCAGCCGGTCGTGGTCGAGATCGGCGACGAAACTCAACAACCGGGGGTTGCGGCAGAGCGCGAGCAGATCGGGGATGGCCTCCAGCAGCCGCATCCGGCGGTCGGCCGCGGCCTCGTCACCGTAGCGGTTGGCCAGGTAGCCGCGGATCTGACCGGTGGTGAAGTCCTGGACGGCGATCAGCCGCCGCTGCGGGAGCAGGCCGACCCGCTCGCCGAGGGCGGTGAGCACCTGCTCCTGGGAGCTGAAGTGCTGGGTGCGGCTGCTCACCACGATCTTGGCGCTGTCCACGGCGGCGTCCAGCAGCACCTGGAGGTGATCGGCGGCGCGCTCGTAACTGACGCGGTTCAGCAGCTCGTCGAAGCCGTCGAACAGGAGGACCACCCGGCCCTGCCGGAGCATGTAGCGGAAGGCCCGGAGGTCGAGGGTGTCGACACCGTGGGCCGTCAGGTGCGCCGCCACCAGGCCGTCGAAGGAGTGCGCCTTGTCGAGTGCGCTGAGGTCGATGAACAGCGGTGTCAGGTGCGGGAGTTCCGCGGGAATGCGGCGGGCCAGCTCGCGCAGGGCGAAGGTCTTCCCGTGCCCGAAGTCGCCCAGCAGCAGCAGGAACCTGCCGTGGTCGGAGTCCAGCAGCCGGAGCATCTCGTCGACCAGGCCCTCGCGCTCCTCCCCGCCGGGGCGCTCGGCGTCCCGGTAGCGCTGCGGCAGGTAGAGGCCCGGCTGGTACCGGCCGTCTGCGGCCAGCCGCGCACTCTGCGCCGTGACGTGGTCGCGGAGGTCCAGCAGGCCCTGGAACTCGATGAAGCTGCGCAGCCGGACGCCGCGCCGCCGGGCCCGGTCCCGCAACTCGCGCGGTGGCGGCGGGCCGTCGTGGACGAGCTCGGCGTCCGGGGCGGTACCGGTGGCGTGCACCTCGTCGACGAAGCGGTCGACGTCCTCGGCGGTGGGGGTGTGCGCGCAGGCCGCGACCCGCAGCTGCCGGACGAACCCCGACTCGCTCCAGGTGACGAAGAGCTGGGGCGGCGATCCGGCGACGGAACGGATCTGGGCGCCCTGGTGCCGCGTCCGGCAGACCTCGGCGACCCTGGCCAGCAGGGTGTCGAGCGGGGACGGCAGCTCCCGGCTCTCCCGTTCGGCCGCGGCGGGCGGCGGGGCGGTGTCCGCCGACGGCGGGAGGGCGGGGCCGGCCGCCGCCTCGGGCGGCGGCGGGAAGGCGCGGTGGGACCGCCGCCAGGCGGCGGCCGACCGCCGGGGCTCGGCGCCCGGTCCGGGCCAGTGGGTGAGGCCCTCACGGGTGAGCTGCACCAGTTGGTGCGCGCCGGGCGCGGCGGCGCCGACGACCCTCAGCTCCCCGGCGGCGGTGGGCAGGGTCTGGAGCGGCGTGCGGCTGTCGGCCGGGCCGTGCATCAGCAGGTGCAGCCGGGGCGCGGTCAGCCGGGTGAAGCGGTCGACGTCCCGGAGCGGCTCGGCGTCCTGGCCCGCCCGCGCCGACCGGGCGCCCGCCGGCCGGGTGGTGACCGGGTGCCGGACTCCCCCGATCCGCAGCCAGCCGTCGTTCTCGTACGGGCGCAGCGCCTGGGCGAACCAGGCGGCCTGCTCGGGGCCGAGCCAGCCGTACCGGTCGTCGGCCCGATGGCTGTGGGCCATCGAGGAGTTCAGGCCGGCGACGACCGTACCGAGCTCGGGGACGGGGAACAGCGTCCAGGGCTGGTCGCTGTCGAAGACCACGTCCAGCCCCTGGTAGAACTCCTGGAACAGCCGGGCGTAGTGCCGCCACTTGGGCCAGTACGGCGGGGTGGGCCGCAGTTCGTCCGCCTCGCAGGTGGCGAAGTAGGCGCGGGAGGCCGCCTGGCTGACGTCCTGGCCGCCGGGGACGATCGCCACCCGGTGCGGTTCCAGTCCGAGCAGGGCGCGCATGCCGGTCAGGAAGGCGAGTGCCTGCTCGCACTCGCGGGGGCTGCCGGAGGCGGTGAGGTCCCCGGTGACGACGACCAGTTCGGGCGCCGGCGCGCCGGCATCCGCGAGCTCGACCAAGTCCCCCCAGACGGCGGCCTGGAGGTCCACGGGATCGTTGCCGCGGCCGAAGGCCGGGCCCGCCAGGTGCAGCACCGTGACCGACTCGCGCCCGCCCGCGCGGCCGGCCGCCGGCGGGTACTCGGGCTGCACGGAGGGCCTGCGCCGACCGGACCGCCCCGTCCCGCCGACCGGCTCCAGCACCTGCGCCTGTGCGTGTGCTTGCGCTTGCGCTTGCGCGTGATCCTGCGCCGGTACTTGCGCCGGTACTTGGTCGTCCCGTGCCCGGACGGCGGGCGGACCGACCGTGACGCCGCCCGGATAGCCCGGCCGCAGCTCCGGCCGGGCCCGGCCGTCCATCGCCTGGCCGACCCTGGTGAGCAGCAGTTGCCGGGCCCGCGCGGGCTCGGTGACGCCCACCAGGTCGATGTAGGTCAGGGTGGCGAGCAGGCCGTCCACCGGGATGTCCTCGATCCGGACGGTCAGCAGCCGGCGGTCCGGCGCGTCGGGATCGGCGCGCAGGGCCGCCTGCCACTCCATCCGCCCGTACCGCGAGCGCTCGTAGTTGCTCGACAGCAACGCGATCACGGCGGCGGACTCGGTGACACCCCGGTCCATGAAGTCGACGAAGTTGGTCCCCGGGACGAAGTCCCACGCCTGCAGGAAGGCCCGGTACCCCGCGTCCTCCAGGGTCCAGGCGATCCAGGCCGCCCACCGCTCGTCGGCCGGCGAGTAGCTGATGAAGAAGTCGATCGGCCCGGGACCGCCCGGGTTCACGTCAAATGCCCCCATGGAGAAAGCTTATGGCCGATCGTCGGCGTTGGACCCCGGTTCGGCCGGAGACTCGACCAACCACCGCTCGTATGCGACCCTGACCACCGTGCTTGCCTACTGGCCCACCGTCAAGCGGCTGCATCCACTGGACTGGGTGGCTGCGGCGCTGCTCACGTGCGGGTTGCTCTTCCTCGCCACCGGGCTGCTTCCGACAGCCTCCGCCGAGGCCGCCGTCTCCCGGATCGCGCCCCTGCTCGCCTTCCTCGGCACGGTCATCGTGCTCGCCGAACTCACCAGCGCGGCGGAGGTGTTCGACGTGCTGGCGGCAGGCGTGGCCCGGACCGCCCGGGGCAGCTACGCGGCGCTGTTCCTGCTCTGCGTGGCGCTGGCCTCCGTCACCACGATCACCCTCAACCTGGACACCACCGCCGTCCTGCTCACCCCGGTGATGCTGGCCCTCGCCTCACGGGTGGGTATCGCCCCCCTTCCGCTGGCCATGACCACCGTCTGGCTGGCCAACACCGCGAGCCTGCTGCTGCCGGTGTCGAACCTGACCAACCTGCTGGCCGCCGAGCGGGTCGCCCTCTCCCCGACGGGGCTGGCCCGGGTCATGTGGGCGCCCCAGCTGGCCGCCGCCCTGGTCACCATGGCCTGCCTCTGGGGGTTCTACTGGCGGCGCGGCCGGCGCGGCGCGCTCGACTACCGCCCGCCGCCGGCCCATCGCCCGGCGGACCGGGTGCTGTTCAGGATCTGTGCGCTGACCTGCGCCGGGTTCCTGCTCGCGAGCCTGCTGGCCGACCTCCCGCTCTGGGTCGCCTCGGGAGCGGCGGCGCTGGTGACGGTGGTGGCGTTCGCCGTACGGCGGCCCGAGGCGCTACGGACCTCACTGATCCCGTGGCGGCTGCTGGTCATGGTGCCGGGGATGTTCCTGGTGGTGCAGACCGTCGACGCACACGGGCTGCACCGGGTGCTCGCCACGGCGATCGGGACGGACGGCGGGCTGCTCGGGATGTTCCGGGCCTCGGGGGTGGGCGCGGGCCTGTCGAACCTGCTCAACAACCTGCCCGTGTACCTGGCCGGCGAGGCCGCCGTACCGGCCGCCAACCACCAGCAGTTGCTCGCCCTGTTGATCGGCACCAACATCGGCCCCCTCGTGACGCCCTGGGCCTCGCTGGCCACCCTGCTCTGGTTCGAGCGGTGCCGGTCGGCCGGCCTGCGGGTGCCGCTGCGCAGCGTCGCCGCGACCAGCGCCGTGCTGGCCGTCAGCGGCGTCGCGCTGGCCACCGCGGCGCTCGCCCTGACGTCGTGACGCCAGGGCGACGGGGACTGGCGGGGGTGGTGGGGGTGGTGGGGCTCGCGGGGGTGGCAGGGCTCGCGCCGCCCACCTCGTCAGCCGCTCGCGGCTGACGAGGCCCTGGCCACCAGGTCCAGCAGGTACGGCATCACCCCCGGCCTTCCCGCGACGAAGCTCCGTGCGGTGTCGGCCTGTCCGATCCGCGGGCTGTACCGGCCGCCGTCCAGCCGGCGGATCACCACGCCGGCCTCCGCCGCGAGCAGGCACCCGGCCGGCAGGTCGATCTCCTCCGGCAGATAACCGACGAAGCCGTCGATGTCCCCCCTGGCCAGCATCGACCAGGCGAGGAGCGGCGCCCACAGCTGCAGCAACCGCCGGGATCCGGCCTCCACCTCCGCCCTCAGCTCCCGGACCACCCGGTCACCGGCCGCGATGCCGTGCCCCTGGGTCCACGCGAGCACCGGGCCAGCCGCGGCGACCGCACCCGCCGACCGGGCCGTACCGGCGGTGTCGCACAACCGCCCCTGCGGACCGTAGGCACCGGCGCCGGCGACCGCCCGCCACGTCCGGCCGATCACCGGGTCGTGCACGACTCCGACGACCGGCTCGCCGTCGACGCAGAGCGCGATGCCCACCACATAGGCCGGCAGCCCGATCACCACGTTGTTGCTGCCGTCGAGCGGATCCACCAGCCAGGTGCGGCCCGACGCCGGGCCGCCCGACCGGCCGCCCGCCGCGCCGCCCGTCACGCCGCCCTCCTCGGCGACGATCCGGTCGCCCGGGAAGCATTCCGCGAGCCGTCTGGTCACCAGGGCCTCGGCCAGCAGGTCGAGTTCGGTGACCACATCACCGTCCTCGCCCTTCGAGCAGACCCCGAAGGTGTCCTGGAAGCGGGACCGCAGCAGCGCTCCCGCCTCCTCGGCGGCCTTCACCGCGACGCTGCACTCGAACTCGAACGCGGGGGCGCCGTCATGCGGCCTGATCTGGTCCACTGATCCTCCTCGCTGCCTCTCCGGCGATCCGAGCCGTCTGGGCGGCATCGCACAACCGGCGCACCACCCGGCGGGCGGACCCGTCGACGGGCCCCAGTACGACATCCACCGGCCCGGGTACGGACCGCCCCAGCACCACGGTGGCCGCCGGCGCGCCGCCGGCGAGAAGCGTCGCGTGGAACTCCCCGGCCGCCAGGGTGTACGTCTCGCCGCGCGCACTGCGCTGTTCGCCGACCGGCTCCCAGCGCACCAACCGCGAGGTCGGCCGGATCTCGTCCGTACCCGCGCGGCTGTGCACCTCGAACGCGCGGTGCGTCGGCCGCCGCGGCTCGTCGAACACCCGGACCTTCAGGTTGCCGACCCGCCCGTACAGCACACGGCTCTTCAACTCCCAGCTGTGGCAGTGGATCTCCGGCGGGTCCGCCGGCCGACGCGGATCCCGCGCGACCGGCCCGAACACGTGCACGCACACCCCGCGCCCGCCCTCGCGCAGGACGGGCAGGCAGTAGAAGCCGAGCGGATGGGCCACCGCGCGCAGCGGCCTCCTGCCCGAGGCGATCTCCGTCAGGAGCCCGCCGACCAGCCCGTCGAGCCCGGCCGGTTCCTCCGGGCCGATGCGTCCCTCCGGCCGCCCAGGGTATTCCGGCCGGCCACGTTCTTCCGGCTCGCCCGGCCTGTTCGGCTCATCCGGTGCGGGCGAGGACGCGGCCTGCCCGGTGGCCCGGTCGAGTCTCGTGAAGAGGTCCATCGTCTCCCTCCTCCGGCGGCTACCTGCGGTAAGGGTTCTCCGCGCGCAGCGCCCTGTCGATGATGTCGCCGACGTCGCGGTCCGAGAAGGCCGCGGGCAAGGGGAGGCGGAGCTGCTCGAAGAGCCGCCTCGCCTCGTCGACGGTGGGGTCCTCGCTGAGCGGCTCCGTGTCCCGCAGGTCGAGCTTGACCGCCTGCTCCCGGTAGTGGTGCAGCTCGGTGACGTAGTAGTCGTAGAGCGGGCGCCCTCGCTCGATGTAGAGGCTCACCCGCCGCGGGTCGTCCTGGGTGATGATCAGGCACGACGCGGAGAGGTCGAAGCGCAGTGTCGGGACGACGGACGACAGGTGGACGTCGATCTCCAGGGTGTCGAGCCGCTGCCGGTACCACGAAGCGGCCAGCACGGTGGCGTACGACTCCTTGCGGGTGCGCTCGACACTCCAACCGTCCTGCGCCACGGGGCCCTGCCGGTGACCGAAGGTCTCGCGGAACCGCGAATAGGCGGCACAGGCCCGTTCGTCACCCGGGTGCACGATATCGATCTTGACGGTGAGTGAACGGCGCCGGCGCTGCGCCTCACGCACGCACTCGGGCAGGGTCACGGCCCGCAGGTAGGTCCCGGTACCGCCCTTGAACACCCACCGGTCGGTGTCCTGCCGGGCGCCTTCCAGAGCCCGTTCGAGATCCACACCGGCCAGCTCGCGCACCGAGGTCAGACTGTCCAGCGCCTGCCTCGCACCGGCCGTGGCCTCCCGGATGTCGCTGATCCGGCGCTTGCGCTCGGCCAGTGACCCGTACACCACCGCGGCCAGCACCAGGAGCGTGGCACCGGAGACGACGTTCTCCCCGAGCCCTCCCCCGAACAAGTCGAGCAACCCGACGGCCAGCGCCCCGCAGAAGGCCACGACGCCGTCCGAGTTCCTGAGCGCCCAGGCGATCGCGCCCTCCAGTCGCCGCCCGGGCCCCGAGCCCCCGTTCGCCACCCCGCCCCCCATCCTTCGGCCACCAACATGGTAGGCCCGCAGCGCAGTTGACGGCCAGCCAGTTCGACTCCCGAACGGCGCACGGAGGGCGCCCTTCGAGCACGGAGGGCGCACACCCGAGGTATGGGCCCCGCCAGAACCGCGTGGACCACCACTACCCCGGCGTCACTGTCCCGGCGTCACTGTCCCGGCGTCACGGGCGGGCATCACCATCCGGCGTCACGGACGGGCATCACGGCCCGTCCCGGCGTGGACGGGGAGGCGCCGCAGCCGGACCAGGGTGAGCCAGGTCTGGGCGTCGGGCTCCACATAGGCTGCCCGGACGGCGTAGCGCCCGGCCGCCAGGTCGATCCGCAGATGCTCCTCCTGGCGGCACTCCTCGCCCGTCCACGCCGCGTCGAACAGTACGACCGGCCCCGACGCCTGCCAGATCACCTCCGGCTCCCAGGCGGCGGCGAGCAGCGCCGCATCGACACTGCCGAGCAGAGCCTCCTCCGACTCCGCCGCCGACCAGCGCACGAACACACCCTGTTCGCGGAGCCAGGCCGTGGACGCCGGCTCGTCCGCCAGGACCAGCGCCTGGCTCGGCCCGACCGGAAGGACTCCGATCAGACCATCGACGGCACAGGCCCTGTCGAAGTCAGTCGCGAGCTCGTCGCCGCCCGCCGATCCCGACCAGGCCGCGAGTACCGTCCCGGGGACGACGACCAGCGGGCCACCCTGGGACTCCACCCACCTGACCGCTTCGGAAGCCTCATCCACCACCGTGCGCGGACCCTATCGACAGGGGGGTGGCGGTCCACCCCGGCGTTCGCCTCTCCGACACTCGATGGCGCCTGGGCCAGCGCCGCCGCCACCGACGCCGACTGCGACTCCGAGTCCGAGTCCGACGACCGTACGGGCTCACGAGGGTCGGCCGCCCGACCGCGACCGCGCAGGCGGTCCATCTCGCGCCACTCCGGACGCAGGCCGGCCAGCGAGGTGGTGGCGAAGTACAGGCCGCCACCCACCAACAGCACGGGTATCAGACCGAAGAGGGCCACGGCCGCACCGGCGAGGAGACCCCCGAGGGGGATGCCCGCCCAGGCCATGGAGTCACCGAGGGCACCGACCCGGCCCAGCAGATGGCGCGGCACCCGCTCGAAGGTCACCGCCCCGAGGATCGGGTTGAGGAAGCCGGATCCGAAGCCGCCCACCGCGAAGACCGCGAGCACCACGCCGATCGGCGCGTCCAGGGCCAGGACCAGGAACCTCGGCGCCCCACAGAGCAGGAAGGCAGCGAAGAAGACCACCCGGCGCGGGAGCCGGTGGGCAACGGCCGCCGCGATCAGGCTCCCCGCCACCGCCGCGATCCCCCAGGCACTGCCGGTCAGCCCGATGGCGGCCGGCCCACCGCCGGACTCCTGTGCCCAGAGCGGCACCAGGACCGTCAGGAAGCCCGCATCCAGCAGGTTGGTCACCGCGATCATGACGATGACGGTGAGCAGCAGCGGCTCCCCGCGCAGGAAGGTGAAGCCCTCCCGGAACATCTGCCAGTAACCGGCCGGCTCCTCCCGCTCGGCACCCTTCACGGACCGTACGGACTGCTCGGACTGCGGCGCGAGCGCCCCTCGGCCCATGCCCCGGGGCAGCACGAACAGCACGACCAGCGCGCCCAGCCCGAAGGCGACCGCGTTCACCGTCAGGCCTGCCATCGGACCGAGCAACGCGATCAGACCGCCGCCCACCGCCGGGCCGACCGTCGAGGCCAGTCGCTCGGTGACACCCGAAAGGCCGGTGGCGCGTTCCAGTGGCACCCGGGCGTGGTCGGCCGCCTCGGGGACCATCACCTCCTTGGCCAAGTCCCCCGGGCCGCGCACCGCGCCAACCGCCGCGACCAGTACCAGCAGCAGCCAGAACGGCAGCAGGCCCACACCGTGCAGCAGCGGTATCAGGCCCGCCGCGACGGCGCTCACGGTGTCCGTCGTCCAGGAGACGACGCGCGGGCCCAGCCGGTCGACGACCGGCCCCGTGAGCGCCTTGACCAGCACGTACGGCGCCATCTCGACGAAAGCGACCACGCCCGTCATGGTGGCGCTGCCGGTGGTGGCGAGGACGAACCAGGGCAGGGCGATGGCCGAGACCCGGGTGCCGGTGAGCGCGACGGCCATCGCCGACAGCACACCGACCAACGGCCGGAGGCTGCGCGGGGCGCTGGCGGCCTCAACGGCGGTCGGCGCCATCACGACCGAACCCCCGGACCGCCGGGCCCGTCCGCCGCCCCGTCCCGCTCCGCGCCGTCCGGAGCAGCGCCGTCCGGAGCAGCGCCGTCCGGAGCAGCGTCGCCCTGCGCGGCGTCGCCCCGGTCGACGTCACCCTGGTCGGCGGCCCCGGCAGGCTCGGGCAGTACCTGGAGGACCACCGCCACCCGCTCGGCGCCCGCCGGGGCACCCTCCGCGTCGGCCTGCCGGTAGCGCCCGACGACGGCGGCCAGCTCCTCCGTCAGACTGCGGGTCTCCTCGGGAGTGAGCCGGAGCTCCAGATCGCTGAGGTCGAGCGCATGGCGCCAGGCACGCGGCATGGTCTCGTACCCGTTCAGCGCGCGCTGGGCGGTCAGCGTGTGCGCGGCGACGACGGACCGCAGGTACCCGAGGGCCGCCTCCGGATCCTCGTCCGCCAGCTCCATGTCCGTCCAGACGGTGAGCTGGTGGACCGCCCGCCACCACCGCTCGCGGGCATTGCCGCGCTCGGCGTCCTCGGCGACGAACCCGGCGGCCGCCAACTGGCGCAGGTGGTAACTGGTCGCGCCCGACGTCAGCCCCATCTGCTCGGCGAGCCGCGTCGCGGTGGATGGTCCGCCCCGGCGCAGCAGCCCGATCAGCTGCACGCGGACGGGGTGGGCCAGGGCCCGCAGGCCCTTGGCGTCGAGCACGACGTCACGCTGCGGGTCGGGACTGTGCGGCCACCGCTCGTTCTCGGTCATGGCAGCAGACTAGAACCGCAAAGACTTCTTCGCAAAGGGTTTTTGCGAAGAAGTCTTTGCGGTTCTCCCGGTCGGCTCCACCGGCCCCGTCCGCAAGCCCCCGGTCTCGTCCGCAAACCCTCGGCCTCACTCCGCGACCCCCCGGTCTCACTCGCGGGCGACCGCCAGGACCAGGACCACGGTGAGCCCGCCCCCCGGGGTCTGCTCCACCGCCAGGCGCCCGCCGGCCGCGCGGACCAGACCGTCCACCGCCGGGCCCGCCGCACCGGCGGACCGCAGTCCGGACACCAGCCACTGGCGGGCCTCCGGCAACTCGCTCTGCCCGCGGTCCACCACCCGGAGCTCCACCCGAGCCCGACTCCCGCCCGGCCCCGCGCCCGAACCCGCCGCACCCGAACCCGCCGGCCCCGCCGGCCCCTGCGGGGCGCCCGCCACGTCCGCGCGCACCAGCACCCTGGCCCCCCACGGACTGCGCCGGATCGCATGATCGATCAGCCCGGCCAGTGCCGACTCCAGCCTCCGGGCGTCCGCGACCACGACCGGCAGGCCGGCCGGTATTCGGACCGCCACCTGCCCCGCCCGGCCGCCGCCGCGCAGCACCCGCCGGACCACGTCGGCCACCTGGACGTGCGGCGCCCGCGGACCGCAGCCCTCCGCCCGGTCCGTCCACTGCACCCGCTCCAGTTCCGGGCGGGTGAGTTCGCGCGGTCCGGCCATCGCCCCGGGTCTCGGGCGCCCGAGGCCGCCGGCGGGGCCGAACCCCGCCGCCACCTCCGTACCGTCCGCACTCTCGCCGGGGCCGCCGCCGCGGCCGTTCCCACCCGTGCCGCCGAGCGCGCCCAACCCGCCGAGCGCCCGGGCACCCGACGCGACATAGCCCCAGAGCTTCCCGCGTGCCATCGCCCTGCCCCTCGTACTCCACCGATCCCCGCCGCCAGCCGCGCGGCGGACCGGAGTGGGCCGCGGTCCGGGCCCCTGCTGCCAAGCCTGCGCCCCGGCCGCACGGGTGACAATCCGGCTCCGGGGCACGAACCGGGCACGGTACCCCGCCGACCGACCGGAAACGAACCCGCCGACCGACGGGGGTCCCCCGCCACCGGCACCGGGCACCCCCGGGCCACCCGATCGGGACCGGACCCGCAGACTCCTCCGGACACCTGACACCGGACACCAGACACCGAACGCCCGCTCCCGGCCCGCCCCGCCCGATCAGCCCGCCCGGCCCGCCGAACCTAGACTGGCCCCATGACCCGGCTCAACGACCAGGTCCAGGAGCTGCTCCAGGAGTACGCCGACCTGATCTCGATCACCGGCGGGGACGCCTTCCGGGCCCGCGCCTACGAGAAGGCCGCCCGTGCGGTGGGCGGTCATCCGGAGGACATCGCCGGACTGGACGCCAAGGGCCTCCAACAGATCCCCGGCGTCGGGAAGTCCACCGCCGACAAGATCGCCCAGTACCTCGCCACCGGCCGGATGGAGGCCCTGGAGACACTGCGCGCGGCCATCCCGGCCGGGGTCCGCGAGATGACGGCCATCCCCGGCCTCGGCCCCAAGCGCGCCCTCGCCCTCTACCGCGACCTCGGCATCGCCTCCGTCGACCAGCTCGCGGAGGCGATCCGCGCGGACCGGCTGAGCACCGTGGCCGGCTTCGGCGAGCGCAGCGGCGAGCAGATCCTGCGCGGCATCGACCTGGTGCGGCAGTCCGGCGGACGGACCCTGCTCGACGCCGCCACCGAGCAGGCCGAGCAGGTCGTCGCCGCGATCGCGGCCGTCCCGGGCTGCACCCGCTGCGCGTACGCGGGTTCGCTGCGCCGGATGCGCGAGACCGTCGGTGACATCGACGTGCTCGCCACCGCCGAGGACTCCGCCCCCCTGATGGCCGCGCTCGCCGGACTCCCCACGGTGGCCGAGGTGATCGTGCGCGGGCCGACCAAGAGCTCGGTGCGCACCGCCAAAGGCCTCCAGGTGGACCTGCGGGTGGTGCCGGAGGAGGACTGGGGAGCGGCGCTGGTCTACTTCACCGGCTCGAAGGCGCACAACATCCGGCTCCGCACGATCGCCGTCCGGGCCGGGCTCAAGCTCTCCGAGTACGGCCTGTTCGACGCCGAGAGCGGCGAGAAGATCGTCTCGGCCACCGAGGAGGAGGTCTACGCGGCGCTCGGCCTGCCCTGGATCGCGCCGCCACAGCGCGAGGACCGGGGCGAGATCGAGGCGGCCCTGCGCGGCGAGCTCCCGGAGCTCGTCACCGAGGCGGACCTGCGCGGCGACCTGCACACCCACACCGACCTCACCGACGGGCTGGCCCCCCTGGAGGAGATGATCGACACGGCGGCCGCCCGCGGCTACGCGTACTACGCCGTCACCGACCACGCGCCCGACCTGGTGATGCAGCGCATGACGGACGAGAAGATGCTCGCCCAGCGCGAGCGGCTGCGCGAACTGGCCGGCCGCCACCGGCGACTGCGCCTGCTGCACGGCACCGAGCTGAACATCGGACCGGACGGCGGCGTGGACTGGCCCGCCGGGTTCCTGGCCGGTTTCGACGTCTGCGTCGCCTCCGTCCATTCGCACTTCGGGGCCGACCGCGCCACCCAGACCCGCCGGCTGATCCGCGCCTGCGAGAACCCGCACGTGCACGTCATCGGCCATCTCACCACCCGGCGGATCGGCCGGCGCGGGCCGATCGACGTCGACCTCGACGCCGTCTTCCGGGCCGCCGCCCGGACCGGGACCGCGATCGAGATCAACAGCTCGCCCCAGCGGCTCGACCTGCGCGACGAGGACGTGCTGCGGGCCAAACGGCACGGAGTCCGCTTCTCGATCGACAGCGACGCCCACTCCACCCTGCAACTGGCCTATCCGAGGTATGGCGTCGGCACCGCACAGCGGGCCTGGCTGACCACCGAGGACGTGATCAACGCCTGGCCGTGGCAGCGTCTGAAGCGGTTCCTGCGCAAGGACGCACTGCGGTAGCGCCCGGTCGCCGCGCCCCGGCCGCCCCCACTCCCAGCCCGGCTGAATTGCCCTGATTCATGGAGAAAATCCCTGGCGCAGGCGGCGCGGGAAGCGCATCATGGAAGTGGACCTGCGAGGAGCTGGGGAAGTTCGACCGCAGGAGGCAGTGGCGACAGATCGAGACGGATCAGGGTCTGCCGCTGGTACCTCGGTCGACGATCGAACCGCAAGGCCGGAGGACACGATGTCCGGAGGCCACCCCCTTCTCGCAGGTTCCGTCTGCCCGGCACCGGCCGACCGCCCGACTACGCCCGAGCCCACCGGCCACCTCCGACCGCTCGCCTCCGGTCACCCCCGCCGGGGCGCGGCCATCCCTTCCCAGAGGCCACTCCTGCCGCCCCGGGGCCGCCGCCGCACGGTACGGTGCCTCGACACCGGCAACTCCACCGCTCGGGGCCGACGCCCCGCCGGCCCGCCCCGAAGGACCATCCGATGACCGACCACCGCTCGTCCACGGGCAGCACGGGACATGACGGGCCAAACCCGGGTCCGCCGGCCACCCGGGCGGCGGCCCGCCGGTGACCGGCGCCGCACCCGACTACCGTCGACTCGCCGCCGTCGGACCGTACTTCGCGCTGGACGCCGCCGCCTCGCCCGCCGAGGCCCCGCCGACCGGGTTCCGGCCGCTGCGCGAGTTGTACGCGCAGGGGTCCGACGCGCCGCTGGCCGAGCGGGTCCGGGTGGTGGCCCGCCGGCTCGGCACCGCCGAACCCCGGGTCGCTGCCTCGATCCTGCACCTCGGGCTGGCCGCCCGGTTCTGCTCGGTGACCCTCGGTTCCGCCGTCCTGCTGGGCACGGTGCCCACGCTGGACCCGGACCGCGCCCATGTGCACGTTCCCGAGCAGGGCCCGATCGACCTGTGGACGCCGTACGAGCCGGCGCAGCCGGACCGGACGGATGACGAGCCGCTGGTCGACCGGCTCCACCGCGTGCTCCTCCAGGGCCAGTTGGCGCTGCTCGCAGCCGCCGTCCGAGCGGCCGTACCGCTCTCCGGCAGACTGCTCGACGGCAACGCCGCCTCCGCGCTGGCCGGGGCGCTGCGCATGGTGGACGCCCATGCGGCCCCCGGCCGGGCCCGCGCCCTCGTCGCGGAGCTGCTCCGCCGGCCGCCGCTGGCCGGCTCCGGGACGCTGCGCACCACCGGCTTCCGGCGGACCAGTTGCTGCCTCTACTACCGGGTCGGCCCGAGCGCGGGGGTCTGCGGCGACTGCTGCTTCACCAGCCCGCCCCGCCGCCCCTGATCCCGCTCCGCAGGAGCGACCCGCCGGCTGACCCGCCGTAGCGCAGCGGCCGCGCCCGGCCTGTCCGGGGCCGGGCGCGGGCCGCCGGTCCCCACCCGGCGCCGATGCCCGTGGCGGCGGGTGGAGCCTTCCGGCCGGCGCGGTCAGACCGCGACCGCCTCCTCCATCTCCTCCTCTGCCGCGACCCCCGACCCCGCCGCCGCGTCGGCCGCCGGGTCGCTCGCCCGGGGCGCGCGGGCCCGGGCGCGCTTCTCGTACCGGACCGCGCCGACCATCACCGCGCCGCCCAGCAGCAGCCAGAGCACCAGTGTCAGCACGTGTCGGCCGAGCCCGGCGCCACCGCCGAAGTAGAGGATGCTGCGGGCGCCCTCCATGAATCCGGCACCGGTCCAGAACGCGTGCAGGCCACCGAACAAGCCGTTCTGCAGCTCGGGCCGGTAGATGCCGCCGGAGGTGGTGAAGTTCAGCATCACGAACAGCACCATCATCGTCAGCGTGGTCCATCGCTTCAGGAAGCTGTGGAGGCCGATTCCGATCGCGATGACACCTGCCGAGTACAGCCAGCCGAGTGCCCAGACGGCCGCCAGGTCGTGGTCCACGACGTGGAAGACCGGTCCGGCGGTGACGATGCCGATCACGCTCACCGCCAGCGAGACGGCGAGGCCGACCAGGGCCCGGATCCGCATGCCGAGCGCGGCACCGGCCGCGCCGATCACCGCGACGCTCGCGTAGGAGCCGATGCTGAGCGCGACCAGCAGGAAGAACAGGCCCTGACCGGTCGGGTCGCCCTTGCTGGGCGTGGTCAGGTCGGTGACGGCCAGCGGCACGCCCTGCTTGTCGGTGACGTTCCGGAACACCGCTTCCGCCGCCATCGCGGAGGTGTCGGATCCGCCCTTGGCGACGATCAGTTCGGGGCTCCGGGCGTCCGGCAGGAACGCGCCGACCAGCTCGCGGTCGCGCAGTTGCTGCTCGGCGGCCTCCCGGGTGGACAGGGTGCTGACGTCGAGCGCCGGGCCGGCCTTGGCCCGGACGGCGTCCGCGAGGCCCTGCGCCTGCGCGGAGGTGCCGACGACGGCGACCTTCAGGTGGTGCGGCGCGGGCTGGTGGAAGGCGCCCTGGTAGGCGAGCGCCATGCCCAGGCACATCAGCAGCGGGGTGAGCAGGTGGACGGCGAGGTGCTGGAGCGAGTGCCTCAGGGCGGGCGCGGCCGCGGTGGTCTGGGGTGAGCTCATGGCGTTCGTTTCATCCTCCGGTGCCACATCCAAAACAGATGGTAAATGCAACTATCTGGATGCAGTGTACAACCATTGCCAGGGTGCGCGAAAGCCTGGGTGCGCGAAAGCCTGGGCCCGCGGAAGCCCCGGCCCTGCGAAGCCCGGAAGCCCCGGCCCCGCGAAGCCCCGGCCCCGCGAAGCCCGATAGCCCCGGCCCCACGAAGCCCCGGCCGCCTCACCCCAGCTCGAACACCCCGTAGGAGAACCCGTCCGCCCGCAGCTCGCCGTCGACCACCCGTACCCCCTGCACGTCCAGCGGCCGCACCCCGACCGGGCCGACCGCCCCGGAAGCGGCGCCCGCCGCCGGTCCGAGCGGCACCGCGCCCGGCTCCCGGCGCGGATTGACCACGACCAGGTACCGCCCGGCCCGGGTGTACACCAGCGGGTACCCGGCGTTGCGGACCTCGACCGTGCCGCCCGCGCCCAGACCCGGATGAGCCCGCCGAAGCGCGATCAGGCGCCGGACGGTGTGCAGCAGCGACGTCGGGTCGACCCGCTGCGTGGCGACGTCCGGGCGGTGCGGATCGGGGTCGACGGGCAGGTAGAGACGCTCGGCGGGCGCGGCGGAGAAACCGGCGTTCACCCCGGGCCCCCACTGCATCGGCGTGCGCGAGCCGGCCCGGTTGTAGTGCGGACCGAGCACGCTGCCCTCCACGTCGGGCAGCCCGGGCAGGTACCGCATGCCGATCTCGTCGCCGTAGTAGACCGCCGGCAGGGTGGGCCAGGTGAGCTGGAAGGCGAAGGCGGGCGCGAGCTGTTCGGCGGTGCGCGGACCGGTGGCGAGCCGGGAGAAGTCGTGGTTCGCGGTGGGCAGCGCGATGTACCCGGCGCCTTCGGTGAGTTCGGCGGCGCTGCGCCAGGCGTCGAGGAAGGTCCGCGGGGTGCCGCGGCCCTCGGCCTCGAAGTAGCAGGGGCCCTGCCTCCAGTACTCCTCGACCGTTCCGGCGCCGTTGTTCCAGAGCGAGCGCAGCGGCAGGCCGTGGTCGGCGCCGCCGAACTGCAGGAAGAAGTCGGCGTGGAAGCCGGCCGCGACCGCGGTGGCCGGGTCGCCCCACTCGGCGAGCAGCGCGGCCTGCGGGTGGGCGCGGTCGAGCCAGTCGCGCAGCTCGGTCCAGAGCTTGGCGGTCTCGACGAACCCGGGGTCGTCCTTGACCAGCGAGGAGGCCATGTCGACGCGGAAGCCCGCCAGGCCGAGGCCGAGCCAGTGCGCCATGATCTCGCGCAGCGCGGCACGGTTGGCGCGCGGGCCCTCGGCGTCCACCGGCTGGCGCCAGGGCTGGTCGGAACGGCTCTGCGCGTAGCCGAAGTTGAGCGCGGGCTGGCAGTCGAAGAAGTTCGGCCGGTACCAGCCGGGGCGACTGCCGGGCGAGGCGACGAAGCCCTCGACCGGCCGGTCCGCCCAGATGTACCGGTGGTCGCCCGGGTCTTCGACGGCGGCGAGGAACCAGGGGTGCCGGTCGGAGGTGTGGCCGGCGACCAGGTCGAGCAGGATCCGGATGCCCCGGCCCCGCGCCGCCTCGACCAGCGCGGCCAGGTCCTCGGTGGTGCCGTACCGGGGCGCGGGCGCGAGGTAGTCGCTGACGTCGTACCCGGCGTCGCGGAACGGCGAGGCGAAGCAGGGGTTCAGCCAGACCGTGTCGACCCCGAGCCAGGCCAGGTGGTCGAGGTGCTCGGCGATGCCCGCGAAGTCACCGACGCCGTCGCCGTCGGAGTCTGCGAAGGTCTGCGGGTAGATCTGGTAGAGAACGGCGTCGGCCAGCCAGTCGGGGCCGGGGCGGGTCGAGGTCATGGGGTGGATCCTCCTGCGGGGTGCCGGGGTCCTGGTCCACCGATTCTCGTCCGATCCCGGCCGTCCCGACAGTCCCCGTCCGGCACTTCCCCCTCCCCGCTCCCCGGCCCGGGCCGCGCCGGCCACCGCCCCCGTCCGTACGGGCCCGCCGGCTACCGGCCGCCCGCCGTGCAGGCCTGGGTGAACACCTTGGCCCGACGGGTGATCTCGGCCCAGTCACCGTCCGCGACGACGTCCGGCGCCACCACGTCCGTTCCCGCGCAGACCGCGAGCGCGCCCTGCGCGAGGAACTCCGCGGCGTTGCCCGCGTTGACGCCGCCGGAGGCGAGCAGCGGGACGTCCGGATAGGGGCCGCGCAGGTCCTTGAAGTAGCCGGGCCCGAACGCCCGGGCCGGGAAGATCTTGACGGCGGCGGCACCGAGGTCGACGGCCCGGGCGACCTCGGTGGGCGTGAGCGCGCCGAGCACGACCGGCACCCGGGCGGCGTGTGCGGCCCGTGCCACCTCCGGCCGGAGCCCGGGGGTGACCAGGAACGAGGCGTCGGCGGCGATCGCCTCCTCGGCCTGCTCCGCGGTCAGCACGGTACCGATCCCGACCCGCCAGCCCTTCCGTGCCGCGCGACGCAGATGGGTCGCCACCTCCGGGGTGGTGTACGTGAATTCGGTCAGGTTGATGCCGCCCTCGGCGAGCGCGGCGCAGAGGGCGGCGGCGTCCGGTATCCGGGGAGCGCGGACGACGGCGATCACGGGCGAGGCGGCCAGCACGGCCTGAAGGCGGGCGAACACGGAAGGCGTGGGGTTCACAGGGCTCGGGTTCCTCGATCGGTTCGGCGCAGGGCTCGCCCGGGCCGGGCGCCCGTGGTACGGCCGTGCTGGACGACGGCGGTGCCGTTGACGTAGACGTGCTCGATTCCGGCGGCGGGCCGCCGGGGCTGCTCGAAGGTGGCGGCGTCCTGGACGCGTTCGGGGTCGAAGAGCACCAGGTCGGCGTGGAATCCGGGAGCGATCCGGCCGCGCCGGTCCAGTCGCAGCCGGGCGGCCGGGCGGCCGGTCATCCGGGCGATCACCTGTTCCAACGTGAGTACACCCAACTCCCGTCCGTAGTGAGCGAGATAGCGGGGGAACGTACCCCAGGCGCGCGGATGCGGCCGGGCTCCGACGAGCAGACCGTCACTGCCGACGGTGTGCGCCCGGTGCCGCATGATCGCCCGGACGTTCTCCTCGTGGCCGACGTGCTGGAGGATGGTGGTGGCCAACTCGTCCCGGCGCAGCAGGTCGAGGAAGACCTCCGTCCCGCCGCGGCCCCGCTCGACGGCGAGTTCGGCGACGGTCCGGCCGACCGCCCCCGCCAGTTCCGGGTTCCGGACGCCGGAGAGCTGGATGGTCGCCCAGTCGGTCACCACCCCGTGGCAGCCGTCGCTGCCCTTCTCCTCCACCTCGTACCGGATCCGCTCGCACGCGGCCGCGTCACCGAGCCGGGCCAGGGTGGCCTGCGGACCGCCCTCGGTGGCCCAGCCGGGCAGCAGGGCGGCCAGTGTGGTGGAGCCGGGCAGGTAGGGGTAGCTGTCCAGGGTGAGGTCGATGCCGTCGGCCAGCGCCCGGTCGACGAGGTCGAGCAGTTCGCCGGCCCGCCCCTGGTTGACGCCGAAGTTCATGGTGGCGTGGGTGAGGTGCACCGGGCAGCCGGCCAGGCGGGCGATCTCCACCATCTCCGCGTAGCCCTCCAACGCGCCCGCACCGTAGGAGCGTTGGTGCGGTGCGTGGAAGCCGCCGTACTCGGCGACCACCCGGCAGAGCGCGACCAGTTCGGCGGTGTCGGCGTACATCCCGGGCGTGTAGGTCAGGCCGCTGGAGAGGCCGACCGCGCCCTCGCCGAGGCCCTGGGCCAGCAGTTCGCGCATCCGGTGCAGTTCGGTGGCGCTCGGCGCGCGGTTCTCCCAGCCCATCGCGAGCATCCGCAGCGAACCGTGCGGGACCAGGTAGCAGGCGTTGACGGCGGGGCCGGTCCGATCCAGCCGGTCCAGGTACCCGCCGACGGTGCGCCAGTCCCAGTCGAAGTCCTCCGGGTCGCCGTTCCAGCCGGCGATCTGGCGGCGCAGCGCCGGCAGCGTGGTGTCGTCCACCGGCGCGTACGAGAGCCCGTCCTGGCCGAGGACTTCGCAGGTGACGCCCTGGGTGACCTTGGCGGGGTGGTCGGGTTCGAGCAGCAGGGCGAGGTCGGAGTGGGCGTGCATGTCGATGAAGCCGGGGGCCAGGACCAGCCCGTCGGCATCCACCTCGCGGGCGGCACCGAGGCCGTGACCGAGCTCGGTGATCCACCCCCGCCCGATCCGCACGTCGGCCCGGTACCGGTCGGCGCCGGTGCCGTCGACGACGGTGGCCCCCTTGAAGACGAGGTCGCCGCGCGGGGGCTGATCATCCATCAGAAGAACGTCCTGACCAGTCCGGTGACCTTCGGGTCCGCGGCGGTGGCGTCGTCCAGCACCGGGAGCAGCGTCCACTTGTCGAAGGCGGTGCACGGGTGGGAGACCCCGAGGCGGAGCACCGCGCCGACCGGCGCGAGGTCGCCCGCGTCGCGCAGGAAGGCATGCTGGTCGTTGAGCGCGGTGATCCGGGCCGCCGTGCCGGTCAGCTCAGCTCCGCCCCGGACGAGTTGCGGCTCCGGCAGGCCCTCGTCGAAGGGCAGGTCGCGCTTGCCGGCGTCCAGCAGGGCCAGCTGCGGCTCCGGCCGGGAGACCACCCGCGCCCAGCCGTGCAGGGCGCTGCGGAAGGGCGCCGGACCGGCACCCCGGACCAGCGGCGAGATCCCCCGGTAGAAGCCGTCGTCGTGGGCGATGTAGGCGCCCGAGCGCAGCACCACGGCGGCCTCCGGCAGACCGGCCAGTTCCTCGACCACCAGGTCGAAGTAGGCGCTTCCGCCGGCCGTGACCACCGGCGGGGCTCCGTCGGCATAGGCACCGGCGAGTCGGCCGTGCAGCTCGGCGAGTGCCCGCAGGTAGCCGCGGACGGTGGCCAGGCCGTCGGCGGTCGCGTCGTGGGCCAGCGCCCCCTCGTAGCCGCCGATCCCCGCCAGCCGCAGCGTCGGGGCGCGCAGGACCGCGGCGGCGACCTCCACGGCGGCGTCGACGCCGCGCGCACCGGTGCGCCCGCCGGGGCCGCCGAGTTCGACCAGTACCTCGACCGGCCGTCCGGCGCCGGCCGCGCGCAGGGCCTCGTCCATCAACCGGACGCTCTCCGTGGAGTCCACCCAGGAGACGAAGGCGAACGACGGGTCGGCGGCCAGCTCGGCGGCGAGCCAGCCGAGCCCGGCCGGGTCGAGCAGGGTGTTGGCCAGCAGGATCCGCCGGACGCCGAACGCCCGCGCCACCTGGACCTGCGGCAGGTTGGCCAGGGTGATGCCGTGGCTGCCGGCGTCCAGCTGCGCCTGCCAGAGCGCGGGCGCCATCGTCGTCTTGCCGTGCGGGGCGAGTGCGACACCCGCCTTGGCGCACCAGTCGGCCATCGTCCGCACGTTGTGGTCGAGCGCGGCGGCGTCCAGGGTGAGCAGCGGGGTGCCGAACCCGGCGAGGGTGGGCCCGGTGGCGAGGTAGTCGCGCACGGTCGATCCCCAGGCGGCGGGCGGCAGCGCCTTGAAGCGCCAGTCGAGCAGCTCGTCGGCGAGGGCCGCCACCGCTCCGGTGTCGATGCCCGGCCCGGTGCCACTGCTTACGAAGGTCTGGTCCACCATCTTCTCCTTACGTGTTGCAACATGTGCAACGAGGGTTGCACATGTTGGCATCACGGTTCTAGCATCGGCGCCGGACGAAGGTCAACGGAAACGGTCATCCGCCGCACACGAGGAGCCCGCCATATGCCCCGACAGGACGCCGCCGTGAGCTCGGGCACCCCGCCGCTCGACAGCCCGACGGCGGGCACCCCGGCGGCGCGGGGCAGGTCCTCGGCGCGGGGCGGGTCGGCCCGGGCATCGGCGGCCCAGGCCGCGTCGACCCAGGCTGCGGCGGAGCGGGCCGCGCCCGAGGGTCCGTCGAGCGCGGCCCCGACGGCGGTCTGCCTGGGCGAGTCGATGGCGGTCCTGCTGCCGGACCGGCCCGGCCCGCTGGAGGAGGTGGAGAACTTCCGGCTCTCGGTCGGCGGCGCCGAGTCCAACGTGGCGGGCGCACTGGTGGCGCTCGGCGTGTCGAGCGCCTGGATCAGCCGGGTGGGCGACGACGGCTTCGGCCGCCGCCTGGTCGGCGAGGTCGCCGCCCGCGGGGTGGACGTCTCGGCGGTCGCGGTCGACCCGCACCGCCCGACCGGCCTCTACCTCAAAGAGGTCGGTGGCTCCACCGACGCCCGGCACGACCTCGGTCCCGGACGCAGCCGGCTGCACTACCACCGACGCGGCTCGGCCGCCTCCGCGCTCTCCCCCGCCCTGCTGGACGACCCGGCCGCCGTCCGCCTACTGGCCGGCGCCCGTCTGCTGCACCTGTCCGGCATCACCGCGGCCCTGTCCGACGACTGCCTGGCCCTGCTGCGCGTCCTGCTCGCCGAGCCCCGCCCCGGCCGGCTGACCAGCTTCGACCTGAACTTGCGTCCCACGCTCTGGCACGACCGCGACCCGGCCGTGCTGCCCCCGCTGCTGGACGCGGCCGACCTGCTGCTGCTCGGCGCCGACGAGGGCGAGGCGGCCTTCGGCACCGGCGACCCGCAGGCGCTGCGCCGCCGCTTCCCCTCGCCCGCCACCGTGGTCGTCAAGGACGCCGCCCGGACGGTCACCGCGCTGGAGCGGGACGGCACGGCCGTCACCGAGCCGGCCCTCGCCGTCGAGGTGGTCGAAGCCACCGGCGCGGGCGACGCCTTCGCGGCCGGCTACCTCGCGGCCACCGTGCGCGGCCTGGACCAGCGCCGCCGGCTGCGGCTCGGCCACCTCAGCGCCGCCTGCGCGCTCACCGCCCACGGGGACCAGGCCGAGCTGCCGCCCGAACCGGTGGTCGCCGCGCTCCTGAACGCCTCCCCCCGGGACTGGGCCGCCACCCGGATCTCCGCGGGTGGCATCGTGTCCCCCGTACTGCCCGTGTCGGTGCCGCCCGGGCCGGTCCCGTCCGCGACGCCGGGACCGGCGACCGGGAGCGAGGCCTCCGACCCTCGACCGGCCGCCTCCCCGGCCCTTGGAGCACGATGAGCCAGACCGTCACCCGCGCCCTGCGCATCCTCGCCGAGCTCGGCGAGGGCGAGCGCTCCCTGGACCAGCTCGCCGAGCTGCTCGGCGTGCACAAGACCACGGTGCTGCGGCTGCTCCAGAGCCTCGAAGAGGAACGATTCGTCTACCGCGACCCGGCCTACCGCTACCACCTCGGCGCCGGCCTCTTCGCGCTCTCCGGCCTCGCCCTGGAGCAGCGCGGCGTCCGCCGGATCGCCGCCCCGCACCTGGCCGAGCTGAACGCCGCCACCGGCCAGACCGTCCATCTGGCCGCCTACGAGGGCGGCGAGGTGGTCTACATCGACAAGTACGACTCGCGCCACCCGGTCAGGATGTACTCGCGGATCGGCCTGCGGGCGGCCCTGCACAGCGCCGCCGTCTCCAAGGTGCTGCTCGCCGACCTGCCGCTGCCCGAGCGGCGCCGGGTGGTGGCCGGCATCGACTTCACCCCGCACACCGCCCGCACCCTGACCACCCCCGAGGCACTGCTCACCGAGCTGGAGAAGGTGGCGGTCCAGGGCTGGGCCCAGGACCACGCCGAGCACGAGGCCTTCATCAACTGCGTGGCCGCGCCGATCCGGGACGCCAGCGGACGCGTCGTCGCCGCCGCCTCGATCTCCGTCCCCGACGTCGTCCTCCCCTACGAGCAGGTGCTGGAGCTGCTGCCCCAGTTGCTCGCGACCACCCGCGCCGTCTCCGCCGACTGCGGACAGGCCCCCTGACCCGGCTGCCCGACCGAACCGGCCGCTGCCCCACCGAACCGGCCGACCCACGCTGCCCCACCTGACCGGCCGACCCACCGAACCGGCCGACCCGCCCCGACCCTCCTGACCAGCCGACCCGCCCCACCAACCGAGGAAGCCCATGAGCGACAAGACCGAGATCCGCACCGACGGCGCCCCCGCCCCGGCCTGGATGTTCTCCCAGGGCGTCCGCAAGGGCCCCATCCTGCAGGTCTCCGGCCAGGGCCCGCAGGACCCGGCCACCGGCGAGTACCTGTACCACGGCGACGTGAAGGCGCAGACCCGGCGGACGCTGGAGAACGTCAAGGCGATCGTGGAGGCCGGCGGCGCCACCATCGAGGACGTGGTGATGTTCCGCGTCTACCTGACCAAGCGGGCCGACTTCCCGCTGATGAACGAGGTCTACGCCGCCTTCATCGAGGAGAACGTCGAGCCGGGCGGGGTGAAGCCCTGCCGCACCACGATCTTCGTCGAGCTGCCGCAGGAGCCGATGCTGGTCGAGATCGACGCGCAGGCCGTGATCGGCTGACCGGCCGCCCGACGGTGCGAAGGGGCCCGGACCGGAGTCCGGGCCCCTTCGCACCGCGTGGTCACCGCCCGGCGGTGACCACCTGCTCGACGGCGGCACCGCCGCGCGCCACGACCGTGCCTCCGGCGCCGCCGGCCCGCCGGTCGAGCGCGCCGGAGAGCAGCGCGACACCGAGGGCGAGGGCGGCCATCAGCCCGCCCACCCAGTTCGGCGCGTCGTAGCCGAGCCCGGACGAGATCACCAGCCCGCCGAGCCAGGCGGCGAGCGCGTTGCCCAGGTTGAAGGCCGCGATGTTGGCGGCCGAGGCCAGCGTGGGCGCGCCGGCGGCCTGGTCCATCACCCGCTTCTGCAGCGGCGCGACGGTCGCGAAGCCGAACACCCCGATCAGCGGGATGGCGACGATCGAGCCGACCCTGCTGTGCGAGGCGAGGGTGAAGGCGAAGAGCAGCACCGCCAGCACCGCCAGGATCACGTACAGGCTGCGCATCAGCGCCCGGTCGGCGAACCAGCCGCCGAGCAGGTTGCCGACGAACAGGCCGACGCCGAAGAGGAAGAGCAGCCAGGTCACACTGGAGGGGGCGAAGCCCGCCATCTCGGTCATCATCGGCGTGATGTAGGTGAACATCGCGAAGATGCCGCCCCAGCCGAGCACCGTCATGCTCAGCGCGAGCCAGATCTGCGGCTTGCGGAAGACGGCCAGTTCCGGGCCGAGCCGGGTGTCCTCGGCGCGCGGCTGGACCGGCACCAGTGCCGCGATGCCGGCGAAGCCGATCGCGCCGAGCGCCGCGACCACGTAGAAGGTGGAGCGCCAGCCGAAGTGCTGGCCGAGCAGGGTGCCCATCGGGACGCCGAGCACGTTGGCCGCGGTGAGTCCGGTGAACATCAGGGCGATGGCGCCGGCCCGCTTGTGCGGGGCGACGAGGCCCGCGGCGACCACCGAGCCGATGCCGAAGAAGGCGCCGTGCGCGAAGGCCGCGAGCACCCGGCCGACCAGCAGCAGCCCGAAGGCGGGCGCGACGGCGGAGACCAGGTTGCCGGCGATGAACAGGCCCATCAGCATCAGCAGCATCCCCTTGCGGGGGATCCGGGTGCCGAGGACGGTGAGCAGCGGGCCGCCGATCACGACGCCGAGTGCGTAGCCGGAGATGAGCAGGCCGGCGGTGGGGATGGACACCGAGAATTCGCCGGCGACCTCGGGCAGCAGGCCCATGATCACGAACTCGGTGGTGCCGATGCCGAAGGCGCTGATCGCCAGCGCCAGGAGCGCGAGGGGCATGAGGGGACCGCTTTCCAGAACGTACAGACGATTGCATGTGCAACTACCAGCGTCGACAATACGACCGCGCGCCGGATACTTGCAAGCGCTCACTATCTCCATCCGCAACCCCGCGGGCCATCGCTCCCGCCACCACCCCGAGCCGCCACCACCCGAGCCACTGCGCCTTGTCCTCCCCTCGCGAAATGATTAGGTTAGGCTCACCTAACTATCGGAGGTCCGCCATGAGCCCCAGCCCCGTCGACGCCGAGGCGCCCGAACCCACCGCCGCCGAACGGGTCTGCAGCCTGCTCAGCGCCACCTCCTCGGTGGTGATCCGCGCCTACGGCGAGCACCACGACCTGGACACCCCGGTGTCGGTGCACGGCTCCCGGCTGCGCTTGGGCGCCCCGCTCGACGCGCCGCTCACGCTCGCCGTCAGCCGCGAACAGGACGGCCTCGCCGTCGTCCTGGACCTCACCGACATCGCCCCGGTCGCCGTCCGCGACCGCGTCCGCGGTCGCCTCACGCTGGCCGGCCGGCTCCACCTGGCCCACCTCGCCGACGACGGTCTCAGCGTCCACCTGCGGCTCGACGTCGCGCACGCCGTCCTCTCCACCCCGTACGGCACCACCGCCCTCACCGGCGCCGACCTCTCCCTCGCCGCGCCCGACCCGCTCGCCCGCTTCGAGGCCGCGATGCTCACCCACCTCGCCGACGACCACCCGGACGCCCTCGCGCTGCTGGCCAGACTGCTGGACCGGGAGCTGCTGGCCGGACACCCCGACATCCGCCCGCTCGCCCTCGACCGGTACGGCCTGGTGCTCCGCCTGGACCACCCCCACGGCCACCGCGACGTCCGCCTGGTCTTCCCCGAGCCGGCCCGCGACGCGGACGAGTTCGGCCACCGCGTGCACCAACTGCTGACCGCCGCCGACAGCGGCCAGCCCGCCCACCGGTCCTGACCGGGCATCGGACGACTCCGTCGCCGAACCCCGCCACAGGAATCGGCCGACAGAATTGGCGGCTCGTCCGGTCCCGGACGGGCCGGTCGCATTCGGGGAGGAAATCACCGGGAAGCCCGCCCGTCCCGCCGACACCGGAAACCCGGAAAGAACCCCCGGACGTGACAGCGGGTCAGCCGTCACACCATTCCGTACCGGGGGGGGCAAAAGCCGAGGAGAACCGGGTACGGAAAACGAAAGCGGCCGGCCCGGCTCACGAAGGATATTCGCGAGCCGGGCCGGCCTGGGCGTGTCCCGCGCCCATGATCCACTGGTGGTGCGGCGATCACCCGGTCGAGCGGTCACCCGACATGACCATCCCGGGAGGTCGTTCGCCCCGCACCCAGCGGTGGTCCGACCAGAGGTCAGATGGAGACGCCGTGCGCCCGCAGGTAGGCGATCGGGTCGATGTCCGAGCCGTACTCCGAGCCGGTGCGGATCTCGAAGTGCAGGTGCGGGCCGGTCACGTTGCCGGTCGCACCGGAGAGGCCGATCTGCTGGCCGGCGGTGACGGTCTGACCGACCGTCACGCCGATCGAGGACAGGTGCGCGTACTGGGCGTACTTGCCGTCGGCGAGCTTGATCTCGACCTCGTTGCCGTAGGCGCCGCCGTTGCCGGCCTTGACCACGGTGCCGGCCGCGATGGCGCGCAGCGGGGTGCCGGTGGAGGCGACGAAGTCGGCACCGGTGTGGTGGCCGGAGGCCCACATCGAGCCGGCCACGCCGTAGGCGGTGCCGAGCTTCGGGTTGGCGACGGGGGCGACGTAGCCGGAGGTGGCGGCCACGGCGGCCGGGGCCTGGGTGGCGGCCGGCGCGGCCGGCTTGGCGGCGGGGGCGGCCGGGGCCTGCGCGGGCTTGGCGGCCTGGACCGGCTTCGGGGCGGCGGGCTTGGCGGCCGGCTTCACCGAGTCCTGCGAGACCTGCGGCTTGGCGGCGGGGGCGGCCGGCTTGGCGGCCTCGGCGGCGGCCGGAGCGGCGGCGGCCTTGCCGGCGAGCGCGAGCTTCTGACCCGGGAAGATGAGGTTCGGGTTGGCACCGACGACCGAGCGGTTGTGGTCGTACAGCGCCTGCCAGCCACCCTCGACCTGCTTGGCGTCGGCGATCTTCGACAGGGTGTCCCCGCCGACGACCTTGTAGCTCTCCTCGGCCGGAGCGGCGGCGGGCTTGGCGGCCTCGGCGGCCGGCTGCGCGGCGGCGGCCGGAGCCGCGTCGACGCTGGTGGCACCGGTCCAGGTACCGGTCTGCGCGGGCTTCGCGGCCGGGGCGGTGTGGGCCTGGGCGCTGATGGTGGTCACCAGCGGAAGGGCGAACGCGGCGCCGGTCACGGCGGTGGCGATGCCGATGCGGACGGCGCGGGGCAGGGCGATACGACGAGCCTGTGCGGGCATGGGGAACTGTCCTCTCCGACGCCTGCGAGGTGAGCTGTCGGGTTCGGGCTGGAGTTGCCCGGCCGCATAGCGCGGCTTCACCCCAAGCCGGACCGTGAATTCCGGTCCGGCGACTTACCTTTGGGTCCCCCGCTCCTGCCGTACAGAGTTCGGTTCGTACCACCGGGCAGCGGCAGGACTAGGCGTTCCACCCGGTGGCCACCCGGGCCAATGCCGGGCGGTCGCTGAACTAAAACCCATCCGTCCGGGTGAAGCAATGTCGATCTCTTGAATCGACAACCAATGCCGGGAGGGCCGTGACACTCCGAATGATCGGCTGCACGGTATGTGCACAATCGATTCACCGCGCGCCACTGATCCACGACGCTCCGCCGATTTCGGTGCCCCTCCGCAGCCGGTCACTCACGGAAAGCCATCCACCGACACACCGCCGGTGAGCCTTGTCACGTCGGCCCCCGGAGCGCACGATCGGGCGGTGACCACCTCCGAGGCCGGCACCCTGCGCCTGGGCACCGCGCAGGGCCGCTGGGTACTGCTGGCGACGGTGCTCGGCTCCAGCATGGCGATGCTCGACGGCACCGTGGTCAACGTCGCCCTGCCCCGGATCGGCACCGATCTCGGCGCCCCGCTCGCCGCCCTGCAGTGGACGCTCAACGCCTATCTGCTCACCCTGGCCGGCCTCATCCTGCTCGGCGGCGCACTCGGCGACCGCTACGGCCGGCGCCGCGTCTTCCTGATCGGCGTGCTCTGGTTCGCCGCCGCCTCGGCGGCGTGCGCCGCGGCACCCACCATCGAGGTGCTGGTCGCCGCCCGCGCGGTGCAGGGCATCGGCGGGGCGCTGCTCACCCCGGGCTCGCTCGCGATGCTCCAGGCCGTGTTCCACCCGGACGACCGCTCGGCGGCGGTCGGCCTCTGGTCCGGCCTCGGCGGGGTGTCGGCCGCGATCGGCCCGTTCCTCGGCGGCTGGCTGGTGGACGGTCCCGGCTGGCGGTGGATCTTCCTGCTGAACGTCCCGCTCGCTGTCCTGGTGATCGCGGTGGCTTCCCGGCACGTCCCGGAGAGCCGGGACGAGAGCGCGACAGGCCGGTTCGACATCCTCGGCGCGGCGCTGGCCGCACTGGCCCTGGGCTCGGTCACCTATGCGCTGACGGCCGCGGGATCCGGGCTCTCCCCCGAGGTCTGGGTGGCCGGCGCGGCCGGTCTGCTGCTAGGCGCGGCCTTCGTCGTGGTCGAGCGCCGCGTCGAGGAGCCGATGCTGCCGCTGGGCCTCTTCTCCTCCCGCCTGTTCACCGCGGTGAACCTGGTCACCCTCTGCGTCTACGCGGCGTTCAGTGGCGTGTTCTTCCTGCTGGTCGTGCAGTTGCAGATCGTCTCGGGCTTCTCGCCGCTGGTCTCCGGGCTGGCCCTGGTGCCGATCACCGTGCTGATGCTCGCGCTGTCCGCCCGGGCCGGCCGGCTCGGCAAGCGGATCGGCCCGCGGATCCCGCTCACCGTGGGGCCGCTGGTCTGCGCGACGGGTGTGCTGCTGATGCTGCGGATCGGCCCGGACGCCTCCTACTGGACGGACGTCCTGCCGGCCGTCACCGTGATGGGCTGCGGGATGGTCCTGCTGGTCGCGCCGCTGACCGCGACGGTGCTCGCGGCCGTGGAGGTCCGCCACGCCGGGATCGCCAGCGGCGTCAACAACGCCGCCGCCCGCGCGGCCGGGCTGCTCGCGGTGGCCGCCCTGCCCGCGCTGGCCGGACTCAGCGGCGAGGCCTACCAGGTGCCCGCCTCGGTGGACTCCGCCTTCCACGTCGCGATGCTGATCTGCGCCGGGCTGCTGGCCGCCGGCGGCGTGACCGCGTTCACCACCGTCCGGGGCAACGTCCTGGCGCCCGAGGACCACCCGGTCGCGGAGCCGGACTGCCGCTACGCCTGCGGCACCAACGCCCCTCCACTGGACCCGGGCCATGTCGGCGCCCGGCACGGCGAAGGCCCCGCCACCGAATCGGCGGCGGGGCCCACGGAGGCCTGATGAAACGTCAGAGGATGTCGCCCGGGGCGTACTTGGCGGCCTCCGGGTAGGCGGCCGCGACAGCCTCGATCAGGCGGACCAGCTCGGCGACCTGGGCGCCGGCCGCACCGGTGAAGGAGAGCCGGTCGGCCAACAGCGCGTCCAGCGCGGCCCGGTCCAGCGGGATCCGCTGGTCGGCGGCCAGCCGGTCCAGCAGCTCGTTCTCCCGCCCGCCGGCCCGCATCGCCAGCGCCGAGGCGACGGCGTGCTCCTTGATGACCTCGTGCCCGGTCTCCCGGCCGACGCCCGCGCGCACCGCGCCCATCAGCACCTTGGTGGTGGCCAGGAACGGCAGGTAGCGGTCCAGCTCGGCCTCGATCACGGCAGGGAAGGCGCCGAACTCGTCGAGGACGGTCAGGAAGGTCTCCAGCAGACCGTCGAAGGCGAAGAAGGCGTCCGGCAGCGCGACCCGGCGCACCACCGAGCAGGAGACGTCGCCCTCGTTCCACTGGTCGCCGCCCAGCTCGGCGGTCATCGAGGCGTAGCCGCGCAGGATGACGGCCAGGCCGTTGACGCGCTCGCAGGAGCGGGTGTTCATCTTGTGCGGCATCGCGGAGGAGCCGACCTGGCCCTCCTTGAACCCCTCGGTGACCAGCTCGTGGCCGGCCATCAGGCGGATCGTCTTGGCCAGGCTGGACGGCGCGGCCGAGAGCTGGACGAGTGCGGTGAGCACCTCGAAGTCCAGCGAGCGCGGGTAGACCTGGCCGACGCTGGTGAGCACGTTGTCGAAGCCGAGGTGACCGGCCACCCGGCGCTCCAGCTCGGCGATCTTCTCGGTGTCCCCACCGAGCAGGTCCAGCATGTCCTGGGCGGTGCCGACCGGGCCCTTGATCCCGCGCAGCGGGTAGCGGGCGATCAGCTCCTCCAGTCGGCGGAAGGCGACCAGCAGCTCGTCGGCGACGGTCGCGAAGCGCTTGCCCAGGGTGGTGGCCTGCGCGGCGACGTTGTGCGACCGGCCGGCCATGACCAGCTCGGAGTGCTGGGCGGCGAGCCGGCCCAGGCGGACCAGCACGGCGACGGTGCGGTCACGGACGTGCTCCAGCGACTGGCGGATCTGCAGCTGCTCGACGTTCTCGGTCAGATCCCGGGAGGTCATGCCCTTGTGGATCTGCTCATGGCCGGCGAGGTCGCTGAACTCCTCGATCCGCGCCTTCACGTCGTGTCGGGTGACCCGCTCGCGGGCGGCGATCGAGCCGAGGTCGACCTGGTCGATCACCCGCTCGTAGTCGGCGACTGCGCCGGCCGGCACCTCGACGCCGAGGTCCTGCTGAGCCTTCAGGACGGCGAGCCACAGATGGCGCTCAAGGACCACCTTGTGCTCGGGGGACCACAGCTGGGCCAGGGTCGCCGAAGCGTACCGGGAGGCCAGGACATTGGGGATCTGGGGCTTCGCGCTCACGCTTCGCAAGCCTAACAGCCGAGGTCAGCGGGAACGGCGGCGGACCGGGCCCCACGCGTCGCCCGGCCCGGCGGCACTCCCGCCCACCGCCCGGCCGGCGCCTACACCGCGCCGGGGGACCGGCCGGCGAGCACCGGCAGCACCTGCGCGCAGATCGAGTGCAGCGACACCCGCTGCTCGTCGGTCATCGCCTCGAAGGCCTGGTGGGTGCGGCTCATCTCGCCGCGGATCAGCCCGAGGATCTCGCGGCCCTGCTCGGTGATCACCACGATCTTGACCCGCCGGTCACCGGCCGCCGCCTCGCGGTTGGCCAGGCCGAGCGACTCCAGCCGGTCGACGATCCCGGTCACGTTGGAGGCGTCGCAGCCCAGCCGGCCGGCCAGCGCGCGCATCGGCACCGGCTCCTGCACCGCGCCGAGCGCCTTCGCCTGGGAGGAGGAGAGGCCGTGCCGGGCCGCCGCCCCCGCGAAGTCCTGGAAGTAGGCGGCGCCGACGGCGGCCAACGCCTCCATCAACTCGGCGTTGGTCGGTACGGTCGTCGTCGCTGTCGAACCCATGCGGCCAGGGTACGACCGAGTGCTTCACCAACTCAAGCTTTGACCGGGGCAAAAGTCCGCAGGTCAATCGCTCGGCGCCCGCGGGGGCGGCTCAGAGCACCAGCTGGTCGAAGAGCCGCCGCAGCTCGGCCTCCGGGTCACCGGTCAGCCCGGTGTGCACCGGCCCCGGCTGGACGATCGCGCTGCGCGGCGCCGTCAGCCAGCGGAATCGCTGCCCGGGGCTGTCGGCCGCCGCCGGACCGGCGGCCGGACCGCCCGCGCAGACCGCCTCGATCCCGTGCAGCGCCCGCCGCACCCCGGCGACGTCCGCCACCGGGTCCAGCGCCAGCAGCCGGGCCTGGTCCAGGTGGGTCCGCGCACCCAGGTGCGCGCTCTGCCGGCAGTACAGCAGCACCCCGACGTTGACGCACTCGCCGCGCTCCACCCTGGGCACCGCCCGGATCACGGCGTACTCGTAGTCGTGCAGTTCGGCGGCGGCCGGCGCCACCGGCGGTACGGACCCGGTCATGCGGACACCTCCGGCAGCCAGTCACGCGGACCGGCCAGTCGCCCGGTCAGCTGGGCGCGGTACGCGGCGCGCACCGCCTCGGGCGAGTCGAAGCCCGGCTCGTCCACCAGCCAGACGTCGGGGATCTGCGCCACCGCCTCCTCCACCGCCGCCTCGGCGAGCGGGGCGAGCGCTTTGTCCGCGGCCGCCAGATCCGGTTCGGCCCGCAGCAGCGCGTGGTCCGAGGCGTCGTACGGGCGGCGGACCCAGCCGGCCGCACCCGCCCAGTGGTGATGGAAGATCAGACTGGCACCGTGGTCGATCAGCCGCAGTCCGCCGGTGGCCACCAGCAGGTTGGGGTTGCGCCAGGAGCGGTCGACGTTGCCGATCAGGGCGTCGAACCAGAGCACCTGCCCGGCCAGCCCCGCGTCCACCTCGAAGCAGAGCGGGTCGAAGTTGAGCGCGCCGCTGACGAAGGCCATGCCGAGGTTAAGGCCGCCACTGGCCCGCATCTGGTCCTGGATCTGCGGGTCCGGTTCGCTGCGGGCCAGCACCGGGTCCAGGTCCACGGTGACCAACTCCGGCACCGGCAGCTCGAGCCGGCGGCCCAGCTCACCGGCCAGCACCTCCGCCACCAGCGCCTTGCGGCCCTGCGCCGCGCCGACCCATTTCAGCGCGTACAGCCGCCGGTCGTCGGCCTCGACCAGGCCCGGCATCGAGCCGCCTTCTCGCAGTGGCGTCACATAACGGACCGCCGTCACCTCGGGGAGCACGCCGGACAGCCTATCGGGCATATGCACGGACCGGGCGCCGCGCGTCGTTCCCCGCCGCGCGCGTCTGCGCCATCCGCGCCGTCCCGGTGGCAGCGCCCGCTGCTCCGTGCGAGTGTGGCGGACAGTAGTGGGGACCTTGACGGTACGAACTGCACTGTAAGGGATGAACGATGGAACGACCTCGGATCCTGATCGTGGGCGGTGGCTTCGCCGGACTGGAGTGCGCTCGCCGCCTCGAACGCAAGCTCGCGCCCTCGGAGGCGGAGATCTCGCTGGTCACGCCGTTCAGCTATCAGCTCTATCTTCCGCTGCTCCCGCACGTGGCGGCCGGGGTGCTGACCCCGCAGTCGGTCGCGGTCTCGCTCCGCCGGACCCTGCGCCGCACCCACATCGTCCCCGGTGGCGCGATCGGCGTCGACCCGCGCTCGAAGGTCTGCGTGGTCCGCAAGATCACCGACGAGGTGGTCGCGCAGAAGTACGACTACCTGGTGCTCGCCCCCGGCAGTGTGACCCGCACCTTCGACATCCCGGGCCTGACCGACTACGCGCGCGGCATGAAGACGCTCGCCGAGGCGACCTACGTCCGCGACCACGTCATCGCCCAACTCGACCTCGCGTCGGCCACCCTGGACCAGCGGGAGCGCGAGTCCCGGCTCCAGTTCGTGGTGGTCGGCGGCGGCTACGCGGGCACCGAGACGGCCGCCTGCCTCCAGCGCCTGACCACCGCCGCCGCCCGCCGCTACCCGCGGCTGGACGCCCGGCAGATCAAGTGGCACCTGATCGACATCGCCCCGAAGCTGATGCCGGAACTCGGCGACGCGCTCGGCACCGCCGCGCTGGAGGTGCTGCGCGAGCGCGGCATCGAGGTCTCGCTGGGCGTCTCGGTGGCCGAAGTCGGCGCCGAGTCGGTCAAGTTCACCGACGGTCGGGTGCTCCCCTCCCGGACGCTGATCTGGACGGCCGGCGTCGCGGCCAGCCCGCTGATCGGCACCCTGGACGCCGAGACGGTCCGCGGCCGGGTCGCGGTCACCGCCGAGATGCGGGTGCCCCAGTTCGAGGGCGTCTTCGCGCTCGGCGACGCCGCCGCCGTCCCCGACCTCGCCAAGGGCGACGGCGCGGTCTGCCCGCCCACCGCCCAGCACTCCGCCCGCCAGGGCCGGGCGGTGGCGAACAACGTGATCGCCGCGCTGCGCAACCAGCCGCTGGAGCCCTACTACCACAAGGACCTGGGCCTGGTGGTGGACCTCGGCGGCAAGGACGCGGTCTCCAAGCCGATCGGCGTCGAGCTGCGCGGTGTCCCCGCCCAGGTGGTCGCCCGCGGCTACCACCTGATGGCGATGCGCACGAACGCCGCCAAGTTCCGGGTCGGCGCCAACTGGCTGCTCAACGCCACCGCCGGCGACGACTTCGTCCGGACCGGATTCCTGGCCCGCCAGCCCGCCCGGCTGCGTGACTTCGAGTACACCGACGCCTATCTGACGAAGGATCAGGTCCGAGCACACGCCCAGGCCCTGCTCGCCAAGGGCTGACGCGCCACGGCCGGCCCCCGCTCCCGGACGGATCGGGGGCCGGCCGCGCCGTGCGTCACCGCGCGGTCAGGTACATCCCGCTCGCGTCCTGCCCGGCCGTGTTGCGGCAGCCGAAGTTGCCGCTCGGCCGCGCGTACAGCAGGGTCAGGCACTGCCCGAGGGCCTGCTGGCCGTAGTAGTTGGGGTGCATCGACTCCTGCAGCGTGCCCTGCGAGGCGCTGAGCCCACCGTCGACGAACCGCGCCCACTCACTGGTGGTGGCGGACGGCGCGCTGGTCGAACTCGCCTGCCGGGTCGCCTTGGAGCAGACCTCGCGTCCCTGCAGCATGTCCGCCAGATCCAGGAACTGCACGCCCTTCGAGGCGGCGACACCCGCCAGCGCCCGCGAGATCTGCGGCACCAGCGAGTCCCGCGCCCAGTCGGCGTCGCCGTTCCAGAACGGGCAGCCGCCGGTGTCGGACCGGCTCCAGCCGCTCTCCGGGTAGCGCATCTCGGCCCCGCGCGGGATCGGCGAGGGGTAGGACTGCAGCACGATCCGGTAGTCGCCCGCCGCGTGGCCGGCGCTCGACATCACGGCCCGGATCTCGTCCAGCGCCTTGCCGACACCGGCCATCGCGGCGGGCATCCGGGCGTCGATCTCGCCCTGCTGGTCGTCGTGACAGTAGGAGTACCAGATCAGGTAGTCCTGGACGCAGGTGCTGATCACGTCGCCGAAGCCGAGGTCGTTGCCGCCGATCGAGAGCGTGATCAGCTTGACGTCGTACTGACTCGCCACCGTGGCGAGCTGGTCGGCCTGCGGGGCCTCGCCCTTGAACGGCTGACCGCCGTTGGCGGCCCGGTAGACGTTGGCGGCGACGGCCCCGGAGCAGGCCAGGTTGATCTGGGTCTGCGCCACGGTCGGGGCGCTGCGCACCTCGGCGACGTCCGAGCGGTCGCACCCGCTCGCGTAGGTCGCGCCGTAGATCCGACTCGGGTCGTAGGCACTGCCGGTCCAGGCCCGGTCGGTGCCGGCCCGGCTGGCGCCGGTGACGACGGAGTTGCCCTTCCAGCGGCCGGCCTCGCCGGAGATGTAGCTGTCCCCCAGGGTGACACTGGCGGTCGGCCCGCTCGGTGCGGCGGTGGCGGCCGCGGCCGGTGCGGCGCCGCCGGCGATCAGCCCGGCCGCACCGAGCGGGAGGGCGAGGGCGGCGGCGAGCAGCCGCCGGGTGAGGCCGGCGGTTCTGCGTGTGATGCTCGAACGGTTTTCGGGCACGGCGGAACTCCTGCGGTCGGTCTCGCCCGCTGAGTGGGGGCGGGGAGACGCGGAGGTGAGGGTGGGCCGCCGGCCGGTGGCGCGATGAAGATGACATGCTCGCGGTTGTTACCGCTAGGTATCTGCACCAGGTTTCTCGCTCTGTTACCGACCGGTTCAGATCAGTCGGGACACCGGACCGCCCGTTCCCAGTACGGCCGCCAGATCGTCGGCCAGCCGCCGTGCGTCGGCCGGGTCCAGCTGGGAGACGGTGATCCGCAGGCCAGGCGCCGACTGCAGGCGGAACCGCGCACCCGGCGCGACGACCCAGCCGCGCTGCACCAGCGCGGCGAGCACGGTCGTCTCGTCCGGGACGGGCACCCAGACGTTCAGCCCGCTCGCGCCGTGCGCCTCGATGCCGCGGGCGGCCAACTCCCCGAGCAGGGCGTCCCGCCGCACCCGGTAGGCCGCCGCCACCCGCGCGACCGGCGCCGCGTCGGTGCGCCACAGCTCGGCGACGGCGCACTGGAGCAGATGGCTGACCCAGCCGGCCCCGAGCCGCTGCCGCCCCTGCACCCGCCCGATGGTGTCCGGATCCCCGACCGCGAAGGAGAGCCGCAGGTCCGGCCCGTACGCCTTGGCCGCCGAGCGCACCACCACCCAGTGCTCGGGCCCGGCTCCGACCAGCGAGTGGAACGGCTGGTCGACCATGCCGTGACCGTGGTCGTCCTCGATCAGCAGCACCCCGGGATGGCCGGCCAGCACCGCGCGCAGGGCGGCCGCCCGGTCGGCGGTGACCGCCGCTCCGGTCGGGTTCTGCGCGCGGCTGGTGACGACCACCGCGCGAGCGCCGGCCGTCAGCGCCCCGGCGAGCGCGTCCGGCAGCGGGCCCTCGTCGTCCAGCCGGACGGGGGCGGCCCGCAGGCCGAGGGCCGGCAGCAGGTCCATCAGGCTGCCCCATCCCGGATCCTCGACGGCGACGGCGTCACCGGGGCGCAGCCTGGTGGCGAGGATCCGCTCGATGGTGTCGAGCGAGCCGGAGGCGATGGCGATCGGCGCGTCGGGCAGGCCGTCGGCGCGGAAGCCCGCGCCGGCGAGGGCCAGCAGGCCGGGGTCGGCCGACGGGCGTCCGTAGAGCACCGGGTCGCGGCGGGCGGCCTCGGCCGCGGCGGCCAGGGCCGGGGTGAGGTCGGGGAGCAGCGCCGGGTCGGGGTTGCCGTTGGCGAGGTCGCGGGCCTGCGGCGGGACGGGCACCCGGATCTCGTCGCGCGGGGTGAGCGCCGGCCGCGGGCGGATGCGGCTGCCCTTGCGGCCGGCGGTCTCGATCACCCCCCGGTCGCGGAGCAGGCGGTAGGCGGCGGCGACGGTGTTGGGGTTGACGCCGAGTTCGGCGGCCAGGTCGCGCAGCGGGGGCAGCGCGGTGCCCGGCGGGAGCCGTCCGCTGCTGACGCCCTGCTCGACGTCGGCCGCGATTTCGCTGGCGCGCCGCCCCTTGATCGGATAGTCTCCTAGCACAAAAGAGATTATGCACTAGTACATAGAGGTTGTCATGTCAGACGGCGCCGTGTCCTACGCCCGCACCCCGCGTACCACCCCGACCCGCTACAAGGACCGCGCGACGTGGGAGCAGGACACGATCCACGCGATCCTCGACAGCACCTACCTCTGCCACCTGGGCTTCGTCGCCGACGGCGCCCCCGTCGTGCTGCCGACCATCTTCGCCCGCGTCGGCGACCGCCTCTACATCCACGGCTCCACCGGCAGCCGGCCACTGCGCGGCGCCAAGGGCGACCAGGGCCTGCCGGTCTGCGTCACCGTCACCCTGGTCGACGCCCTGGTGCTGACCAAGTCCGCGTTCAACCACTCGATCAACTTCCGCTCGGTGGTCGCCCACGGCACGGCCCACCAGGTCACCGACCCCGCGGAGCTGTCGGTCGCGCTGGACGCACTGGTCGACCAGACCGTCCCCGGCCGCTCCGCCGAGGTCCGTCCGGCCAACGCCAAGGAGCTGGCCGCCACCGCCGTCGTCCGGCTCGACCTGGACGAGGTCTCCGCCAAGACCCGTGCCGACGACGCCGACGACGACGAAGCGGACCTCGACCTCCCGTACTGGGCCGGCCTGGTACCGGTGTCCACGGTGTACGGCGCCCCCGTGCCGGACGCCTCCACCACCGTGCCGCTCCCCGCGCACCTGCGCGGCCTCACCGGCTGACGGCGGCCCGCCGATGCTGATCAGGTCCTGGGACCGCGGTGACGAGCCCGAGTGGCGCGCCTGGCTCGCGCAGGGCCGCGACTTCGGCCTGCTCGCCGCCAACGGCCCACCCGGCCAGGGGCCCGTCCTGGTCCCCACCCACTTCCTGCTGGACGTCGAGCGGGGCGAGGTGCTGCTGCACCTCGCCAAGCCCAATCCGCTGTTCGCCGCCGTCCGGGCCGACCCCGAGGTCACCCTCGCGGTCACCGACGACTACGCCTTCGCCCCCGGCCACTGGCGCGGCGAGCCGGGTACGCCCACCAGCTACTACGCCTCCGTCCAGTTCGCCTGCACGGCCGAGATCGTCGAGGACGCGGCCGGCAAGGCGGCGATCCTCAACCGCCAGCTGGCGCACTTCCAGCCGGAGACCCCGGCCACCCGGGTCGTCCCCGGCGAGGAGCCGTTCGGCCGGCTCCTGTCGGGGGTGCGCGGGCTGCGGCTCACGGTCCGCACGGTGCGTGCCAAGTTCAAGTACGACGACAAGAAGGCCGTCGCGGAGCAGCAGGCCGTCGCCGACCGGCTGGCCGAGCGCGGCCAGGGCCTGGACGCCGCCGTCCGCACCCAGCTCCTGCGGCGTAACGCGCGGCGCACGGGGTAGCCGCGCTGACGCCAAGTCACCCGATCGGCTCGTATTCGGGCGAAGCCGGGACGCTGCTGATCGAATGTGTGACGAATCCTGCCCACTCGGCCGTGCCGGCGGGCCCGTCCACTCGGGGAGCGTGCGTGTCCACAGGCACATCCCGTCCGGTCGCCGGCGAGGCGCACCTCGGGCGCGTCGTCTTCATCTCGGCGGCCGCCGCGATGGGCGGCTTCCTGTTCGGCTACGACAGCGCGGTGATCAACGGCGCGGTGACCGGCATCCAGCAGCACTTCGCGGTGGGCAACGGCGAGACCGCCTTCGTGGTGGCCATCGCGCTGCTCGGCTCGGCGGGCGGCGCGGTGGCCGCCGGCCGCCTCGCCGACCACTTCGGCCGGGTGCGCACCATGCTGCTGGCCGCCACGCTCTTCGCGGTCAGCGGCATCGGCTCGATGTTCCCGCCGAGCATCCAGGTGCTGGCCACCTGGCGCGTGGTGGGCGGTGTCGCGATCGGCATCGCCTCGGTGATCGCCCCGACCTACATCGCCGAGGTCGCGCCCACCGCGTACCGCGGCCGGCTGGCGTCCTTCCAGCAGATGGCGATCGTGCTCGGCATCACCGTCTCCCAACTCGTCAACTGGGCGCTCAACCAGGCCGCCGGCGGCGAGTCCGTCGGCCACCTCGGCGGCATCCAGGCCTGGCAGTGGATGCTCGGCGTCGAGACCGTCCCGGCCCTCGTCTACGGGCTGATGGCCCTGACCATCCCGGAGTCGCCCCGCTACCTGATCGCCGACCACCGCGAGGCGCAGGCCCGAAAGGTGCTGCTGGAGGTGGAGGGCTCGGGGGCGGACCTCGACACCCGGGTCGCCGAGATCCGCGCGGTGCTGGAGTCCGCCCACAAGCCCCGGACGAAGGACCTGCTGGGCGGCCGCTTCGGGCTGCTGCCGATCGTCTGGATCGGCATCGGCGCCTCGGTGTTCCAGCAGTTCGTCGGCATCAACGTGATCTTCTACTACTCCTCCTTCCTCTGGCAGTCCGTCGGCATCAACGAGTCCAACTCCCTGCTGATCAGCCTCTCCACCTCGATCGTCAACGTGGTCGGCACGGTGGTCGCGATGGCACTGGTCGACCGGATCGGCCGCAAGCCGCTCGCACTGGCCGGCTCGGCCGGTATGGCGGTGGCCCTGGCCACCGCCGCCTGGGCGTTCTCCTACCGGCAGGGCACCGGCGACACCGCCACCCTGGACGACTCCTACGCCACCGTCGCACTGGTCGCCGCGCACGTCTTCGTGTTCTGCTTCGCCTTCTCCTGGGGCGTGGTGGTCTGGGTCCTGCTCGGCGAGATGTTCCCCAACCGGATCCGGGCACTCGCCCTCTCGGTCGCCGCCTCGGCCCAGTGGCTCGCCAACTGGGCGATCACCGTCACCTTCCCCGACCTCTCCGACTGGAACCTGTCGGCGACGTACGTCGTCTACGCCTTCTTCGCGCTGCTCTCGATCCCCTTCGTGGCCTTCTGCATCAAGGAGACCAAGGGCCGTGCACTGGAGGAGATGGGCTGATCCGGCCCACCACGCCGCACCACGCCACGCCGCCCGCACCCACAGCGGGCCGCCACGGCGGACCGGCCCCGGGAACCCGCCGGCACCGCACCTCCCCCAGCCCCGCCGCACCGCGCGCGGCCCGTCCCCACCGAGAGGAAGCCATGCCTGAGCAGGGCGGCTCCCGGCAGAACGTCACCTTCCCGAGCAACGGCCGCGAGGCGCACGGCTACCTGGCCCGCCCTCCCCAGGGCGTCGGCCCCGGTCTGGTGGTGGTCCAGGAGTGGTGGGGGCTCACCTCCCACGTGGCCGCGATGGCGGACCGCTTCGCAGCCGAGGGCTTCACCGTCCTCGCGCCGGACCTCTTCGGCGGCGCGACCACCCACGACAGCGCCGAGGCGGCCCGGCTGAAGCGCGAACTCCCGGTCGAGCGGGCCGTGGTGGACCTGCGCGGCGCGGTCGGGTACCTGCTCGGCCTGGACGGCGTGGTCGGTGACGCGGTCGGCGTGGTCGGATTCTGCATGGGCGGCGGCTTCGCGCTGCAGCTGGCGGCCGCCGAGGGCGACCGGGTGGCCGCCGTGGTCCCGTTCTACGGGCTGCCGCCCGACCCGGACTTCGACTACCGGGGCCTCACCGCGCACGTCCTGGGGCACTACGCCGAGCACGACCGCTCGATCCCGATGGCCGCCGTCGACGAGGCGGCGATCCGGATCGGCGAGGCCACCGACGTCCGGCCCGAGATCCACTTCTATCCGGCCGGGCACGCCTTCATGAACGACGAGAACCTGCTCGGCACCTACGACCGGCTCCAGGCCAGGACGGCTTGGCGGCGCACCCTCAGCTTCCTCTGGGGCCACCTCGGCTGACAGGGCCGCCCGACGGACGGGGCCCCCGGCTGACGGACCACCCGGCTGACGGGGCCCGCCCGGCCAGTGGGGCCGGCTCGGCGGCGCCTCGCCCCCGGCCGCCGCCGTAAGCCCTGAAAAGCCGCTGGACAGCTGACACCGCCCCCGGCATAGTCTCCGGGTGCAGAGCCAACCCCCACCCCCGCGCCGACGCCGCCTCCCCTGGGCCGGCCGCAACTTCCGCATCCAGACCGCCGCCACCGTCGTCAGCGGCCTCGGCAACGCCGGCGCCCCGATCGCCACCGCCTTCGCGGTCATGGAGAGCGGCGGATCCACCGCCGAGGTCGGCTACGTCACCGCGGCCCGGCTGGTCCCGGTCGTCCTGCTGCTGATGATCGGCGGCGCGCTCGCCGACCGTCTGCCGCGCCACCACGTCATGGTCGCCGCCAACCTGTTCAGCGCCGTCTCCCAGGCCGTACTGGCCGCACTGGTTCTGGCCGGACAGGCGCAGCTCTGGCAGTTGATGCTGCTCTCGGCGGCCGGCGGCGCCGGTCACGCCTTCTACGCCCCCGCGTCCGAGGGCATGATCATGCAGAGCGTGGCGGCCGAACACGCCGGCCGGGCCTTCTCGGTCTTCCGGCTGGCACTCAACTCCGCCCAGATCGGCGGCATGGCACTCGGCGGCGCTCTCACCGCCGCCGTCGGCCCGGGCTGGGTGCTCGCGGTGGACGCCGCGTGCTTCCTGGTCGCCGCCGCACTGCGCTTCTTCCTGGAAGCCGAAGCCGCCGCCCCCGCCGAGGCCGGCGGCGGCATGCTGCGCGACCTGCGCGAGGGCTGGCAGGAGTTCACCTCCCGCCGCTGGCTCTGGGTGATCGTGCTCCAGTTCGCCGTGCTGATGGCCTGCATCACCGCCGTGGACGCCGTGTACGGGCCGATCGTCGCCGAGCAGCGGCTGGGCGGCGCGCGGGACTGGGGCCTGGCGCTCGCCGCGCACGGCATCGGCCTGGTGGCGACCGGGCTCGTGATGGTCCGCTGGCAGCCACGCCGGATCCTGCTGGTCGGCAACTGGGGCGTCTTCCTCTTCGGCGTGCCGGCGCTGGCCCTCGCGCTGGCGGCACCGCTGCCGGTGCTGGTCGCGGCGATGTTCCTGTCCGGCGCCGGGGTCACCGTCTTCGGCGTCAACTGGATGGTCGCCCTGCAGCAGGAGATCCCCGTCGGAATGTTCTCCCGGGTCTCCGCGTACGACCACCTCGGCTCGCTCTCGCTGGCTCCGGTCGGCACCGCGCTGGCCGGCCCGGCCGCGGCTGCGCTGGGCCTCTCCGGCGCGCTCTGGGCCTGCGCGGCGCTCTGCCTGCTGCTCAGCGCCGTCGTCCTGCTGGAGCCGCAGGTCCGCCGGCTCTCCCGACGCCCCGCCGCCCCCGCGCCGCAGCTCGACGAGCCCGTTCCCGTCCGCTGAGCGGCCCGTGCGCCCCCGTATGCGCCCCCGCGTGCGCCCTCCGATGGGCAACCACCGGCGGGCGCTGCTCGTCCGATCAGGTGAAACGACGTCTGAGTTGGGGGGCGCCCGGTGCCGAAGCCACTGCTGTTCCTGGATGTCGACGGAGTGCTCAACCCGGTCTGTCCGAGACCCGAGGCCGGGTTCGACGTGCACACTCTGCTCGGCTACAGCGTCCTGCTCTCCGCCCGGCACGGCGAGTGGCTGCGCGAGCTGGCCGGGACCTACGAACTGGTCTGGGCCACCACCTGGGAGGAGGAGGCCAACACCCACATCGCCCCCGCGATCGGGCTGCCCCGGCTGCCGGTGGTCCGCTTCGCCGGCTACGTCCCCCAACCCGGCGACCCCCGGGTGCCGCTGATGGAGCTGTTCTCCGCCCACAAGTGGGCCCCGCTGCTGCGGTACGCCGCCGGCCGGCCGTTCGCCTGGATCGACGACGTCATCCCGGCCCGGCTGGTCCGCAACGCGCTCTGGCGCCGCGACCGCGTCCTGCTGCCCATCGACCCGGGCCAGGGCCTGGAGCGCCGCCACGTGGACCGTCTGCTCGCCCGCCCGCCGCGCACCCCGGCCGTCCGGCCGTCCGTCAGCCGGTGGGCAGCCAGCTGACGTGGCCGGCCAGCAGCGCGTACCCGACGAAGGCCACCGTGTCGATCAGCGCGTGCGCCACCACCAGGGGCATCACCCGCCCCCAGCGCCGGTACAGCAGGCAGAACACCGCACCCATCACCATGTTGCCGACCAGCCCGCCCACTCCCTGGTACAGGTGGTACGAACCCCGCAGCACCGAGCTGGCCACCACCGCCGCCGGCCACGACCAACCGAGCTGCCCGAGCCGGCGCAGCAGGTAGCCGAGGACCACGACCTCCTCCAGGACGGCGTTCTGCCAGGCGGAGGCGACCAGTACCGGGATCCGCCACCAGACGTCCGGCAGCCCGGACGGCGCCACGGTCAGGTTGTAGCCGGCCGCCTGCGAGGCCAGGTAGAGCGCCAGCCCGGTGCCGCCGATCGCCGCCGCGACGGCGGCGCCCCGGCCGAGGTCGCGCAGCTTCTGCCCGAGGTCGAAGCCGAGCACCCGCAGCGTGACGCCCTCGCGCACCAGCAGGTAGCCGACCAGCACCACCGGCATCAGCCCGCGTCCGAGGTAGTAGACCTGCCAGGCGAGGTCCAGCCAGGGCCGGCCCGGCGCCCGCGAGGAGTTGAGGGTGGCGACCTGCTGGCCGAGCTTGAGCGTCTCGGTGAGCGAGCCGGTGAAACTGATCAGCGCGCCGATGCCGCTGGCCCCGAGCGAGAGGCCGAGGACGATCAGCAGTTCCACGCCGAGCAGCCGGCGCGTGGGCCGCGCGGTCTCCGGCGCGGTCGGGGCGGTGGTCACGGGCTGCTCCAGCGGTCCGGCGTCGCTCCGGCCGTCGGCCGACCGCCGGAGCGGTCATCCTTCCACAGCGCACCGCCCGGCCCGGCCGGGCGGTGCCGTCACCGTGCCGCCGCCGCGAGGGCCGGCCTGGGCCTCAGCCGACCGGCCAGGTGTGCACCGGCTCCCCGGCCCGCATGTACTCGGCGTAGCGCCGGGTCATCGCGGCCAGCGCGGCCGACCGGTCCATCCCGAACTGCTCACGCAGCCGGTGGAAGGTGGCGCTCTGCCAGGAGGCGCCGTTGACCCGGCGCAGGCAACGCTGCTCGATGATGCCGAGGTAGCGGTCCCGGTCGGCGGGTTCGACACCCCACTCGTCCAGGCCCTGGTAGGCCATCGGCAGCAGCTCGTTCAGCACCAGGTCGACGGCGGAGATCGTGGCCGGGCCGCCGCCGCGCCCGGCCCGGCCGGCCCGCGGCCACTGGAAGACGGCGTCGATCCCGTACCGGGCGGCCTGCTGGAAGTTCTCCTCGGCCCGCTCGAACGGCAGCCTGGTCCAGATCGGCTTCGACTGCTCGGCGAGCACCCGGACCAGCCCGTAGTAGAAGGCGGCGTTGGCGAGCGTGTCGGCGACGGTCGGACCGGCCGGCAGTGCCCGGTTCTCCACCCGCAGGTGCGGCACCCCGCCGCTGACGTCGTAGACCGGGCGGTTCCAGCGGTAGATGGTGCCGTTGTGCAGCCGCATCTCGGCGAGCCTCGGGGTGCCGCCGGAGGCGAGCACCTTGGCCGGGTCCTCGTCGTCGCAGATCGGCAGCAGCGCGGGGAAGTACCGCAGGTTCTCCTCGAACAGGTCGTAGGCGGAGTCCACCCAGCGCTCGCCGAACCAGGTGATCGGGCGCACACCCTGCGCCTTGAGCTCCGCCGAACGGGTGTCGCAGGCCTGCTGGAAGAGCACCGGCCTGGTCTCGCGCCACAGTTCCCGGCCGAACAGGAACGGCGAGTTGGCGCCGAGCGCGAGCTGCGCTCCGCAGATCGCCTGGGCGGCGTTCCAGACCGAGGAGAACCGCTCGGGGGTCACCTGGAGGTGCAGTTGCAGCGAGGTCGCGGCGGCCTCGGCGACCATGGTGATCGACTCCAGCTGGAGGTGTTCGACGCCCTCGATGTCCAGCGTGATGTCCTCGCCCCGGGCGGCCACGATCTGGTCGCTGAGCAGGCTGTACCGCTGGTTGTGGGACATCGCGTCGAGCCCGGTGTGGTCGTGCTCCAGGGTCGGCAGGATGCCGACCATCACGATCCGCGCACCGGCCTCGGCGGCCCGCCGGTCGGCGTAGCGCAGCCCGGTGTCGATCTCCTCGCGCAGCTCCTCGAAGACGTGGCCGCAGAGCCGGTGCGGCGCGATGTTGACCTCGATGTTGAACTGGCCCAACTCGGTCTGGAAGTCGCTGGAGCCGATAGCGCTGAGCACCTGCGCGTTGCGCATCACCGGCAGGCCCTGCTCGTCGGCCAGGTTGAGCTCGATCTCCAGTCCCATCACGGCCCGCGGCCGGTCGAAACGGTCCTCGCGCAGCATCCGCCCCAGCGCGTCCTGGCAGGACTGGAGCTTGCGGCGGTACAACTGCCGGTCCGACAGGTCCGCCCGCGTCGCCACGACCTTTTCGCCCATGATCCCCTCCTCCTGAGCGGCCGGCCGACCGACCGTGCAAGCATCATGCCCACCCCGAAGATCGATACCCGATTGCTTCGAACGGCTTGCAATGCAAGGGAACTGATGGTCTTTCAGCACATCCGTCGACTTGCTCGGCGCCACCGCCTGTGATAAACAGGTCACCCTGTGCACCTGTTCGATAGAATTCGCACTGCGCCCAAGGCCGGCCCGCTGCCGATCCGCACACCGTCGTCGACGGCAGCGGCGGTGCCCGCACCGCGATCATGCACAACCGGACACGGCCAGGTCCCGTCACCGACGACACACCGCGCCATGCCGGTATGCCGCACTCGCACGCCGATCTCGCACGGAGAGGCGACCCCGCCATGACTCTGCAGACCCCCCAGCCCCCGCCCAGCGCCCTGCGCGCGGTCCTCGCCGCGCTCGACTCGGAGACCGCGCTGCGCCAGCCCGCCGCCGCCGCGCTGCGTCATCCGACCGGCCCGCTGCTGCCCGCGCATCCGCTCGCGGTCCACGTCCTGGACGGGCCGCGCCCCGAGCTCACCGCCGCCCGGCGGACGGGCTGGCGCTTCCTGATCAAGGACGGCGCCGAGGTGGCCGCCGCGGCCGAGGTGGTCCAGGGCGACGAGGGCCACACCTTCTCCCACTTCACCGCCGGGCCGTACCTGGACTCCACCGTCCGGGCGCTGCGCCAGGCCTGGCAGCTCGCCCAGACCTCGCGGGCCCGCCAGCAGCCCCGGCTGCTCACCTTTCCGGGCCAGTATGCCACCGCGCTCTGGCTGCACAGCCCGGACGCCGGCCCGGAGGCGGACCAGCTGATCCCACTGGCCCCGGCCCCGCTCGGCGTCACGGCGCACCGCGCCTACCCCGCCGCCGACCTGCTGCCCGTGCTCGCCCGGGCCCCGCTCGCGAGGCCGCTGCTGCTCGGATCCTCCTGAACACTCCCCCCGTCACCCCCGCCCGGCCGTACTCACCCGGACGGGCCATCGGGCATGGCCGATTCGAGTCAGCCGGCCGATGGCCCGTCCGGGGGCGATTTCCGCCCGCCGCCACCTGAACGGGTGATCTCTGCCCGGTGGTTGTGGCGCATGTCACGAAATTGCTGCGCGAGCGCCCCCGGATGCCGACACTGGGAACCAGCGTGGAAGGACCACCTGTCCTACCCACTTGAGCGCCGGCCCACACCTGGCCCGGCGCCGGACAGGATCCGACTACCGCGGCGGCTCCCGCCGGTCATCCGGCGGCGCCGCACCACGGGGAGGATCGCCAAGCGAAGCGAGGGTACGCGTATGTGCCAGCACCGTCCTGAGTGCCCGTCGGCGGAGTCCGAGGACCGCGAGGCCGCCGCACCGGTGGCCTGCCATCCGGAGCAGGGCTGGAGCCTGCTCTGCAACGGCGTCCTGGTGTTCGAGGACACCGGCGAACTGCTGCCCGACGGCCGGGTGATCGCCCCGCGCCGCCCCGTCGCGCACGCCGTCTGACCCGCCACCGGCGGGGGCAGCCGCCGAGCGACGCAGGACAACGGGCAGGGCCCCGGCGAGGGGGCACCTCCCAGCCGGAGGCTGGGGGTGATTCGCCGGGGCCCTGCCGTACCTCTCCTCGCTCAGACGCCGTACTCGTCCAGCGGCGGGCAGGAGCAGACCAGGTTGCGGTCGCCGTACGCGCCGTCGATCCGGCTGACCGGCGGCCAGTACTTGTCCGCCGGGTTCACGCCCGCCGGGAAGACCGCCTCCTGCCGCGAGTAGCCGTGCGCCCAGTCGCCGGCCAGCGCGCCGGCGGTGTGCGGGGCGTTGCGCAGCGGGTTGTCCTCGGTCGGCCACTCGCCCGAGCCGACCTTCTCGATCTCGGCGCGGATCTCGATCATCGCGTCGCAGAACCGGTCGATCTCGTACAGGTCCTCGGACTCGGTCGGCTCGATCATCAGGGTGCCGGCCACCGGGAAGGACATCGTCGGCGCGTGGAACCCGTAGTCGATCAGGCGCTTGGCGATGTCGTCCACCGTCACGCCGGTCTCCTTGGTGAGCGGGCGCAGGTCGATGATGCACTCGTGCGCGACCAGGCCGCCGGGGCCGGTGTAGAGCACCGGGAAGTGCGGGGCCAGACGCTTGGCGATGTAGTTGGCGTTCAGCACGGCCACCTGGGTGGCGCGCTTGAGGCCCTCGCCGCCCATCAGCCGCACGTACGCCCAGGAGATCGGCAGGATGGCCGCCGAGCCCCACGGCGCGGCCGAGATCGGGCCGACGCCGGTGGCCGGACCGGCCTCCGCCTGCAGCGGGTGGTTCGGCAGGTACGGCGCGAGGTGCGCGCGCACCGCCACCGGGCCGACGCCCGGGCCGCCGCCGCCGTGCGGGATGCAGAAGGTCTTGTGCAGGTTCAGGTGCGAGACGTCCGCGCCGAACTTGCCCGGCTTGGCCAGGCCGACCAGGGCGTTCAGGTTGGCACCGTCCACGTAGACCTGGCCGCCGGCCTCGTGCACGAGGGCGCAGATGTCGGTGATCTGGGTCTCGTACACGCCGTGGGTGGACGGGTAGGTGACCATCAGCACCGCGAGGTTGTCGCGGTGCTGCTCGATCTTCGCCTTGAGGTCCTCGACGTCGACGTCGCCGTCGACCAGCGTCTTGACCACGACCACGCGCATGCCGGCCATCACGGCGGAGGCCGCGTTGGTGCCGTGGGCGGAGGACGGGATCAGGCAGACGTCGCGCTGCGCGTCACCGTTGGAGCGGTGGTAGGCGCGGACGGCCAGCAGGCCGGCCAGCTCGCCCTGGGAGCCGGCGTTCGGCTGGATCGAGACGGCGTCGTAGCCGGTCACCTCGACCAGCTGCTGCTCCAGCTGGCGGATCAGGGTGAGGTAGCCCTGGGCCTGCTCGATCGGCGCGAACGGGTGCAGCTGGCCGAACTCCGGCCAGGTCACCGGCTCCATCTCGGTGGTCGCGTTGAGCTTCATGGTGCAGGAGCCCAGCGGGATCATGCCGCGGTCCAGCGCGTAGTCGCGGTCCGACAGGCGGCGCAGGTAGCGCAGCATGGCGGTCTCGGAGCGGTGGCTGTGGAAGACCGGGTGGGTCAGGTACTCGTCCTCGCGCAGCAGCGCGGCCGGCAGCGCCTCGGCGCTCTCGGCGGTCTCGACGCCCTCGACGCCGAACGCGGCCCAGACGCCCGCCAGGTGCTCGCGGGTGGTGGTCTCGTCGGTGGAGACCGAGATCCGGTCCTCGCCGTCCTGGTACACGTTGATGCCGTGCTCGCGGGCGGCCTCGGCGATCGCGGCGGCGCGACCGGGGACGACCGCGGTGACGGTGTCGAAGAACTCGCCGTGCAGCAGCTCGACGCCGCCGGCGCGCAGGCCCTCGGCGAGGGCGGCGGCGTAGCGGTGGGTGCGGCGGGCGATGTCGGCCAGGCCGTCCGGGCCGTGGTAGACGGCGTACATCGAGGCCATCACGGCGAGCAGCACCTGGGCGGTGCAGATGTTGCTGGTCGCCTTCTCGCGGCGGATGTGCTGCTCGCGGGTCTGCAGCGCCAGCCGGTAGGCGCGGTTGCCGTCGGCGTCGACGGAGACGCCGACCAGGCGGCCGGGCAGCGAGCGGGCGTACTCGGCGCGCACCGACAGGTAGCCGGCGTGCGGGCCGCCGAAGCCCATCGGCACACCGAAGCGCTGCGAGGTGCCGCAGGCGATGTCGGCGCCGAGCGAGCCCGGGGACTTCAGCAGCGTCAGCGCCAGCAGGTCGGCGGCGACGGCGACGATCGCGCCGAGGCCGTGAGCCTGCTCGATCACCGCGGTGAGGTCGCGGACCACACCGGTGGCGCCCGGGTACTGGAGCAGCACGCCGAAGACGCCGCGCTCGGCGATCTCGGCAGGGATGCCGGCCGAGAGGTCGGCGACGACGACCTCGACACCGGTCGGCTCGGCGCGGGTCTCGATCACCGCGACGGTCTGCGGCAGGGTCTCGACGTCGACCAGGAAGACGCCGCCCTTGACCTTGGTGACGCGGCGGGCCAGGGCCATCGCCTCGGCGGCCGCCGTGCCCTCGTCCAGCAGTGAGGAGCCGGAGGTGGGCAGGCCGGTCAGGTCGGAGACCAGGGTCTGGAAGTTGAGCAGCGCCTCCAGGCGGCCCTGCGAGATCTCCGGCTGGTACGGCGTGTACGCGGTGTACCAGGCCGGGTTCTCCAGGACGTTGCGCAGGATCACCGGCGGGGTGAAGGTGCCGTAGTAGCCCAGGCCGATCATCGGCTGGAGGACGGTGTTGCGACCGGCGAGCTCGCGCAGCTCGGCGAGGACCTGGGCCTCGCTGCGGCCGGCGGGCAGGTCCAGGCCGGTGATGGAGCGGATCGCCTCGGGTACGGCGGTGGCGGCGAGCTCGTCCAGCGAGGCGTAGCCGACCTGGGCCAGCATCTTCTCCTGCGCGGCGGCGTCGGGGCCGATGTGGCGGTTCTCGAAGGGGCTGGCCTGCTCGAGCTCGGTGAGGGTCACGGGGGTGGTGGGGCGTCCCGCGTTCGGCTGGGCGTTCATGGTGGTCGAGGCCTCCTGGTCACGGACCGGCGGGGGTACGCACGCCGGACGGCACGGCCGCTGCGGACGACAGCGGACAGACCTGGGCGGACGGACCCGACAGGCCTCCCCCTCTGTCATCGGGACCTGAGAGCTTCACCCGCGCGGAGCGCTGTGGCGCCCCGCCGGCTTGCACCGTCGGTGAGGGTGGTGCCCGCCGGCTCCCTCGCCGGCAGTCCTGCCCTGCTTTCCAGAGTGACCTATCCCACACGGTACGGATGCCTGAGAGATTCCGGGGAGGAGTTGCTCCTTCGGCGCCCCGACCAGCGGTTTCCACTCTCGGGGACTCTCCCGAGCGGGCTCGGCGGTCGCGCCCAGGGTACCAGCGGGAGGGCCTTCGATCACGGGTGCGTCCGGTCACGGGAGCGACCGGTCCGTGACCCGTCCGGCGCAGCCCCGGGCCCGTCCGGCCCCGCCCCGGTCGCGCGTGTCCGCTTCATGGCTTTTGGTGTGAAGTGGCGGATGGGACGGGCGGGCCGGCCGCCGGCCTGCGGGCGTTCCGCAGGCGCAGCGCACTGGAGGAAAGAGTGCAGACCGATATCGACCCCCGAGACCTCATCGGCCACAAGGCGGTCGACCGCAACGGAGACAAGATCGGCACGGTCGACGAGGTGTACCTCGACGACGCCACCGGACAGCCCGAGTGGGCCGCCGTCCGGACCGGCATCTTCGGCCGGGACGCCTTCGTCCCGCTGACCACGAGCGAGTTCTCCGGCGACGAACTGCGGGTGCCGTACGACAAGTCACTGGTGAAGGAGTCACCGGACTTCGGCGTGGGCCAGCACCTGTCACCCGCCCAGGAACTCCAGCTCTACCGCTACTACGGACTGGACACCCGGCTCGACGGTCAGCCGTCGGCCGGTGACGGCTCCGGCTCCGAACCGGCCGACCTGGACTTCGGCGCCGTACCGGCCGCCGCCCCGGCGGCAGCGGCGGGCACCGCGGCGGCCGCCGCCGCGTCGAAGCCCGCGGACCAGCCGGCCGCCGCGGCCCCGGTCAAACCACTGGCCTTCCACCCGGCCGACAGCACACCCCCGTCCCCCGCCGTCACCCCGGCCGCCGATCTCGGCAAGCCGTCCGAACCCGCCACGGAGGCCAACGTGCGGACCCTCAGCACCACCGCACCCGCCGCACCGTCGGCGCCCACCGCACCGGAGCAGCGCCCGTCGGCCGCTCCGCTCGTCCCCGGTCACGACGGCGCCGCCGTGGCGTCGTCGCCCGAGGTCTCGACACCCGGCGGCACGGGCCCGGCCTCGTCGGCCCCCAACGGGCCGGTGGAGATCACCTGCCGCGAGGAGCGGCTGGACATCACCACCGAGTGGCACGTGCTGGGCACCGCGAAGCTGCGCAAGTACGTGACCAGCGAGGCGGTGGAGCGCCGGGTGCCGGTGGTCCGCGAGCGGGTCCGGGTGGAGCGGATGCCGGTCGGCGAGGCGGAGCGGGCCTCGCTGAGCGACAAGGACATCGCCGAGGCGGTGGAGGAGGTCACGCTGCGCGAGGAGCGTCCGGTCGTCCGCAAGTACCTGGCCCCGATCGAGCGGGTCCGCCTGGTGGTGGAGCGCTACACCGCCGAAGAGGTGATCCGGGACGAGCTGCGGCGCGAGCACGTCGAGGTCCACGACAACACCGCGGCCGCCTCGACCCCGGCCTCCTCGTCCGCGCACACCAAGTCGCCCTCCCCCTCGGGCACCGACGCGCACTCGGGCACCGGTGGACACTCCGACGCCGGTGGGCACTCCGGCCCCGGCGGACACGCCGGCGCCGGTGGGCACTCGGGCGCCGGCGAACCGTCCCGACCGGCCCCGCTGAGGCCGCTCGCCTGACGACGGAACCCAGGGACCCCGGACCTCCGCGGTCCGGGGTCCTTCGACTTTGCCAAAGCTTCACCGATCGATATTTGACACACTGAAGTATTTCCGGGCATGGTTGCTTCAGTTCATTCACTATGTACGGGAGGAAGCAACCGTGAGTGAGGCACCACAGCCCACCACCGCGGCCGAGAAGCAGAGCAGCGCCCGGGTCCTGCCGGCCCTCATCCTGGCGATGCTGTCGTTCAGCGTGGTGCAGACCGCGGTCGTTCCGATCCTGCCCTCGCTGGCCAAGGAGCTCAACGTCTCGGGCTCCAGCATCACCTGGCTGATGACGGCCAACCTGCTGTCGGCCGCAGTGCTCACCCCCCTGCTGGGCCGCTTCGGCGACCTGCGCGGCCGTAAGCCGATGCTGCTGATCTCGCTGACCGGTCTCGTCGCGGGCTCCGCGCTCGCCGTCAGCACCCACTCCTTCACCTGGCTGGTCGTCGCCCGCGTCCTCCAGGGCGCCGGCGGTGGCGTGCTGCCGCTGGCCATCAGCATCGTCCGCGACGAGCTGCCGAAGCAGAAGGTCACCGGCGGCGTCGCCGCCATCAGCGCCTCGATGGGTGTCGGCAGCGGCCTCGGCCTGGTCGCCACCGGCCTCCTGCTGGAGCACTGGAGCTACAAGTCGATCTTCTGGATGGGCCTGGCCTTCGGCCTGCTCGCGGTCGCCCTGGTCGCCATCCGGGTGCCCAGCGACCCGGTGACCGACAAGGAGGGCGGCGCCGACCCGCTCGGCGCGATCACGCTGGCCGGCTGGCTCTCCGCCCTGCTGGTCGCGGTCAGCCAGGGCAACACCTGGGGCTGGACCTCGACCAAGACGCTCGGCCTGTTCGCCGTCGCTGCCGTGGTCGCCCTGATCTGGGGCGTCATCGAGGTCAAGGTCAAGCACCCGCTGGTCGACATGAAGATGATGTCCCGCCCGGCCGTCGCCTTCACCAACCTCGCCGGCCTGCTGATCGGCTTCGGCATGTACGGCTCGTTCATGGTGATCAGCAACTTCGCCCAGACCCCGGAGAAGTTCGCCCACTACGGGTTCACCGCCACCGTGCTGCACGCCGGCGTCATGCTGCTGCCGTCCGCGCTCGGCTCGATGGTCGCCGCCCCGGTCGGCGCCCTGCTGATCGCCCGCCGCGGCCCGCGCCTGCCGCTGGTCCTCGGTGGCGTCCTCGGCGCCGTCGCGATGGCCTACCTGGCCGTGCGCCACAGCCACGAGGCCGACATCTACACCGCCTCGGCGATCTTCGGTCTCGGCATCGGCCTCGCCTTCTCGGCGATGCCGGCCTACATCAACGGCGCCGTCCCGGTCGAGCAGAGCGGCATCGCCAACGGCATGAACGCCGTGCTGCGCACCGTCGGTGGCGCGATCGGCACCGCCGTGATGGCCGCGATCCTCACCGGCGACACCCTGAAGCTGCCGATCCCGATCGCGCTCCCCACCCTGGACGCCTACAAGCACGCGTTCTGGGTCGCCGCCGCGGTCTGCGCCGTCGCCGGCGCCGTCCCCTTCCTGATCCGCAGCATCAAGCCCGCCGTCACCGTCACCGACGGCAACGAAGCCGCGGACCTCGGCTCCAGCCCCCAGCTGGCCAAGACCGACGCCTGACGAGGCGTCCGCCCCCGCGCCCAGGGACAGGGCGCGGGGGACCGGTCCCCGAACGGTCGACGAGGGCATCGCGACCGCCAGAGGCCCGGCACTGCACGCGGCCCCACCCGGCTCCCCTGCCGGGTGGGGCCGCTTCGTGCGTTCAGCCCGCTGCCGAACCGCCGTCCGCGGCCCCGTACCCGTCTCCGCCTCCGTCCGCGGCCCCGTCCCCACGCAGCGGCAGCGGACGGGCCGGCTCCAGCGCCGGGTCCTCCACCGCGAAGGTCCGCACCCGGCCCGGCCCGCTCCACGGCGTCTCGAACCGCACCGTCACCCGGCCGACACCGCTGCCCTGCACCCAGCCCGGTCCGAACTCGGCGTGCCGCACGTCCTGCCCGGGCATCCAGTGCCGCACCGCCGGCGCCCCCGGCTCCGGACCCTCGTCGTCCTCGGTCTCGGCCTCCGTCGCCCCCGGCTCCCCCGTCTCCTCCCGGACGGCCTGCGCGAAGAGGTCCTCCTGGGTGTAGTCGGCCAGTTGCGAGACCCCGACACCGAGCAGCCGCACGCCGCCGGTGATGTCCACCTGGGAGGCCAGCCTGCGGGCCGTCTCGACGATCACCGCCTCCTCGTCCGTCGGACCGCGCAAGGTCTCCGAGCGGGTCAGCGTGGAGAAGTCGAACCGCCGTACCTTCAGCACCACCGTGCGCCCCGACCGCCCGGCGGCCCGCAGCCGCCGCACGCACCGCGCGGCCAGGACGTCCACCTCGCGAAGCACCCGGTCCCGGTCCGCGAGGTCCACCTCGAAGGTGTCCTCCACCGACACCGACTTCGCGTCCTGGTCGGCCACCACCGGCCGGTCGTCCAGTCCCATCGACATCTGGTGGACCCCGGCACCGTGCGCCCTGCCCAGCAGCTGCACCAGTTCGGCCTCCCCCGCCTCGGCGAGATCGGCCACCGTGTTCAGCCCGGCCCGGCGCAGCACCTGTTCGGTGGCCGGCCCGACGCCCGGCAGCGCCCGAACCGGCATCGGCCCCAGCACTTCCCGCTCCCGACCCGGTTCGACCAGCACCAGCCCGTCCGGCTTGGCCTGCTCCGAAGCGATCTTGGCCATCAGCTTGGACCCGGCCGCCCCGACCGAGGCGGTCAGCCCGGTGCGCCGGTGGATGTCCGCCCGGAGGTCCTCCGCGAGGGCCAGCACCAGCCGTTCCCCCGTCTCGTGGTCCGCCTGCGCCAGCGCCGGGCCGTACGGGCCCGCCTCCAGGTCGACGAAGGCCTCGTCCAGGCTGAGCGGCTGCACCAGCGGCGACAGCTCGCGCAGCAGGCCCATCACCAGCTCGCTCACCGCCCGGTAGGCCTCGAAGCGCCCGGACAGGAAGGCCGCGTTCGGGCAGAGCCGACGCGCCTGCGCCATCGGCATCGCCGAGTGCACCCCGAACTTCCGCGCCTCGTACGAGGCGGTGGAGACCACCCCGCGCCCGCCCAGACCGCCGACGATCACCGGCTTCCCGCGCAGGCTGGGCTTGGCCGCCTGCTCCACCGCCGCGAAGAAGGCGTCCATGTCGAGGTGGATGATGCTCGGCAGTGACCGCACCCGCCGATCATGCCGCACGGGTCCGACAGTGCGGCCGAACCCCGCCGCCGCCTCAGCCCGCGGCCGTGCCCGCGTCGGCCAGCGCCTTGGGGATGCCGTCCTCCCGGGGCCCGAGGAAGAACGGGTCCGGCCGCAGCCAGGCGTTCAGCAGCGCCTTGCCCGCGCCCGGGATCTCCCGCAGCCCGCCGTACAGCCAGGTCGCGTCGCGCAGTTCCGGCACGCCGACCGCGTAGGCGTCGATGCCGGCCGCCTCGCAGAGCGCCAGCGCCCGCCGGACGTGGAAGTCCTGGCTGACCAGCACCGCCCGGTCCACCCCGAACACCCGGTGCGCCCGGGTGCAGGAGTCCCAGGTGTCGAAACCCGCGTAGTCGCCCACCACGCGCACCGGTGGCACCCCGTGCTCGACCAGGTACTGCCGCATCGCGTCGGTCTCGTCGTAGCTGTCCCGCCCGTTGTCGCCGGTGACCAGGATCGCCTGGACCTTCTGCGTCCGGTACAGGTCGACCGCCGCGTCCAGCCGGTGCGCCAGGTAGGGCGACGGCCTGCCCTCGAAGAGCCCGGCACCGAACACCACGGCCACCGGTGCCTTCGGCGCGCTCTCCACGGTGCCGACCCGGTCCCCCGCCGAGATCCACAGCCAGGCGCTCGGCGCCAGTGCCAGTGAGCAGCCCACGATGACGAGTTGGAAGATCCTGCGCTGGGTGCGCCGGCGCCGCAACCGGACGCCGAGCCGTAGCGCCCGCCGCCGCACCAGGCCGGGTATTCCGGAGCCGAACCGCACGTGCCCTCCCTTGATCGATCCACCAGGCACGACGAGGCCGCGGGCCCGGACGGTTCCCCGTCCGGGCCCGCGGCCTCGTGGATCTGCGGCCTCGTGGATCTGCGGTTCAGACCGCCCGGTTGCGGCGCTGCGCCAGTTCGTCCCCCGGGTCGTGCCCGATCACGGTCTCACCGGTGTCGGTCCGCTCCGCGTGCAGCCGCCCGAGGGCCAGCTCCAGCTCCTGCCAGACCGCGCCGACGGCGATGCCGAAGACCCCCTGACCGCCCTTCAGCAGATCGACCACCTGCTGCGGCGTGGTGCACTCGTACACGGTCGCGCCGTCGCTCATCAGCGTCAGCCCGGTCAGGTCGCCGCCCTCGGCGGACTGCAGGTGGGCGACCGCCACCCGGATGTTCTGCAGGGACACTCCCGCGTCCAGCAGTCGCTTGACGATCTTCAGCAGGAGGATGTCGCGGAAGCTGTACAGCCGCTGGCTGCTCGCCGGGTAGACCGAGCGGACGCTGGGCTCCAGCAGCCCCGTCCGTGCCCAGTAGTCCAGCTGGCGGTAGGTGATCCCGGCCGCCGCACAGGCCGTCGGGCCCCGGTAGCCGATCAGCTCGGAGGTGGGCGCGAGCCGCTCGATGGCCGGCTGGCCCGGCTGGACGGCCGGGAACCGGCCCACCCGGGGGAGCTCCGGGCGAGGCAGTTCAGCCACGCTGCGGGCGGCGCGGGGCATGTGCACGGTGCACAGGCCTCCCACGGCCGCTTCATCGCCGGTGCCGGTCATGCCTACCTCCGTCCACTCGTCCTGCGGGCAACCCAGACTGCGGGCGACAGGCACCCGGGCAGCCACTCCTGACGGTAGGCAGTCCCCTATGACCCGTCAACGATCGCCACGCCGGGCAGGACAAACCGAGTCACTCAGGAGAGTGGTTTTTCGTGCCCCTAGTGTGGGTAAGTGGACGCTATTTGGCAAAACGGACGAACGAATTCGGCACGATGGCGGCCACCGCCCCCCGCGCCGTCCGTACCGGGCCGCGCTACTGCGGCGTACCGCCGCCGAAATCCTCCGGCGAGACCTGGTCGAGGAACTCGCGGAACTTCTCCACCTCGTCCTCCTGCTCGTCCGGGATCGCGATGCCCGCCTCGGCGAGCACCTCCTCGCTCCCGTAGATCGGCGTACCGGTCCGCAGCGCCAGTGCTATCGCGTCGGACGGCCGGGCGCTCACCTCGACCCCGCCCGCGAAGACCAGCTCGGCGTAGAAGACGCCCTCGCGCAGGTCGGTGATCCGCACCTCGGTGAGCTGCTGGCCGAGCGCCTCCAGGACGTCCTTGAAGAGGTCGTGCGTCAGCGGACGCACCGGCGTCATGCCCTGCTGGGCGAAGGCGATCGCGGTCGCCTCGCCGGGACCGATCCAGATCGGCAGGTACCGATCGCCCCCGACCTCCCGAAGCAGCACGATCGGCTGGTTGGAAGGCATCTCCACCCGGACACCCACGACGTCGAGCTCATTCACACACGCAACCCTATGGCCCTCGCCCCGGATATGAAAGCGCAGAGCCGACGGCGCTGGTCAGCGGGGTCGGCGCGTCACGAGCGGGGCCGCAGACCGGCCTGCACCATGGCGGCGTGCAGCCGGACGGAGAGGGTGGCCAGCTCCCGCGCCGTGGCCTCGGCGTGCGCCCGGGTCTGCGGGTTGCGGTGCCGGCGCAGGGGCGCCACCACCTGCTCCACCAGTGCGATCTCGCGGTCGGCGGCGGCCTTCATGGCCCGCAGATGGCGCGGCTCCAGCCCGTACCGGCCGAGCTCCGCGACCAGACGGGCCACCTGAAGCGCCTCGCCGTCGTAGCCGCCGTCCGACCCGGCCGCGACCAGCCCGTACGACTCCCACTCGACCAGCTCGCGCTCGCCGGCCTCGGCGGCGGCCAGCAGCTCGGCCCGGCCCAGCCGGACGCCCGTCGAGGCCTCGGCGGCCGCCACCAGCTCGCGGTCCGCCTCCTCCAGCGGCCCGGGCCGGGCGTCGGCGGCGGGCAGCGCGGGAGGGGTCTCGCCGCGCTCGATCGCGTCCAGGTGCTCGCGGATCACCCGCAGCGGAAGATAGTGGTCACGCTGCATCCGCAGCACATAGGCCAGCCGCTCGACGTCGGCCGGGCTGAACTTGCGATACCCCGACGGCGTGCGCCGGGGCTCGACCAGGCCCTCCGCCTCCAGGAACCTGATCTTCGAGATGGTGACCTCGGGGAAGTCGTCCCGCAGGAAGGTCAGCACCGCGCCGATGCTCAGCAGCTCGTCGCCGCCACGCCGTCGGCCGCCCCCGGCGGGCCGGTCCGGGCGGACCGGCTGCCTGGGGGCCGCGACCAGTCCCCGCGCGGCCTGGTCCGACTGCGGACCGGGCGACGCGGGGGTGGCCGCCCCGAGAGATGAAGGAGGGTTCGCGCTCACTCGGGCTCCTGCCGACGTTGGTTTCAGTACCCCCGGTGGTGGCTGGTGAAGAACACCAGCCGGTACTTCCCGATCTGCACCTCGTCGCCGTTGTTCAGCGGCACCTCGTCGATCCGCTCACGGTTGACGTACGTCCCGTTCAGGCTGCCGACGTCGGCGACGGTGAAGCCGCCACCGGGCGTCCGGCGGAACTCCACGTGCTTGCGCGAGACGGTGACGTCGTCCAGGAAGATGTCGCCCTGCGGGTGACGCCCGGCCGTGGTCTTGTCCGAGTCCAGCAGGAACCGGCTGCCCGAGTTCGGGCCGCGCTGGACGATCAGCAGGGCCGAGCCCGGCGGCAGCGCGTCGATCGCCGACAGCACCTCCGCCGACAGGGCCGGCGTACCGGTGCCGGTGGTGGTGTTGGGGTCGTAGGACTCCAGGCCGGAGATCGAGATGGTCGACGTGGTCTCCGCCGCCCCCTCGGGCAGCGCGCCACCGCGCAGTGCCGTACCGCAGTTGGAACAGAAGCGGGCCGCTGCCGGGTTCTGGTTGCCGCACCTGGGGCACGGAGTGGGGCCAGCCATGTTCACAGCCTCCTGGCGCGGCACACCCGACGGGTTGTGCCCGGCGTACGGGTCCGGGGCAAACCCTCCACCAGAGGTTGAGGGTCCTGACGGGAAACCTATGCGCGGGGCGCCGGAGGGGTCAACCGACGCGCCGTAGCCCGCCGGATTGCCCGCGTACTGTGCGCCGGCACCGTCCCGGAACATCGGGCGCTCGGCGTACTCGACGCCCTCGGAGGCGGGACGCATGCCCGGCACGGCGGGCTCTTCGTCGGCCCGGCGGTGACGCGCGGTGGGTGCCTCCACGGCAGCCGCGTCACGGTCCTTGTTACGACCGAACAACTTCGAGAAGAAACTCACGGGCGAATCCCCTTGCGTGTGACAGACCCGCCCGCGGGGCAGGGTGGGAACCTCGGACAGGCTGCGGGCCCGGTCGCGGATCGGGCCTACTGGAGTGGTACTCCGACGTGTGGTGTTCCGGCTTGTGCTGGTGCGGACCAGTCTCGCCCACCTGACGGCGGCACCCCGCACCGGGGGGCACCGGCAGATGACGGACCGTTCGGCAGGTACCTCGTCACTTCGGAGCCGGCTTGGCGTACTGCGGCGTCTTCGGGTCGACGAGGGCGTCGACGAGCACCTTCTGCTGCGGGGAGATGGTCGCGCGGGCCTGATGACTCTCAAGAGTACGGACCACGCCTCCCGGAATGTTCAGCGCGGGTGTGAGGTCCTGCGGGTTCCCCACCACGGTGAAGCGATAGGGCTGCGAGACCTTCTTCCCGTCGATCTGCACACCGCCGCCGGACACGTCCGTGAAGTAGGTGTCGACCACCACGCGCACATCGTTGATCTGAATCGCCTCCGCCCCCGCCGCTCGGAGTTCCTGCAGGGTGTCCAGCAGCATATCCGCCTTCACCTGCCCTTGGGGATCATCGACCGTCAGTACGATGCCCGGACCAGTGGCTTTGACGGTCCCGGCGAGCACGCCGAGCTCCGTCACCTTCTTCCTGGTCTGCTCCTGGGCTTCCTTGGCCTGGTTGGAGCTGTTCTCCAACTTGGCCAGGGACTGCTCCAGCTCCGCCTTCTCCTGTTGGAGACGCTGCTGGCGGCCGTCCAGTTCGTCGAGGATCCGGACGAGATCCTCCTGGCGCGCCCCGCGCAGCTGGCTGTGGTGGTCGTTGGTGGACCGGACCTGGATCGCCAGGGCCAGGCCGAGCGAGAACAGCAGCACGGCGACCACCAGTTGCCCACGCGAGAGCCGCGGTGGCCACAGGGCCGCCTTGAGCCGCTGCCGGCCCGCACCGCGGTCGTCGACCGCCGGCTCGGGCGTGGCTTCCGCCACGGGCTCGGGCTCGGGCTCGGGTGCGGGCTCGGGTGCGGCTTCAGCCACGGGGGCGGGCTCGGGCTCGGGGGTGCGCGGCGGCACGGTCGGCTCCGCAGCCACGACCTGCGCCTCGGCGTCGCCCCCGGCGTCCACGGTGGGCTCGGCCGGTCGCCCGGCCGTCTCCTCCGGCTCGACCGCGTCCTCGCCGCGCTCCACCGACTCCACCGATTCGGCCCGCTCGGCCGGCCGAACGGGCGCCGGCGCGACCGGCTTCACCGGCACGGCCGACTTCACCTGTTCGGCGGGCTTTCGCAGCGCGTTCTCCGCCGCCGCGTCCGCCTCCCGCTCCCCGTTCCCGCCCTCGCGCACGCCTTCTCCTGCCCGTCCGTCCGCCTTCTCGTCCGCCTTCTCGTCCGCCGGCTCCCGGCCGGGCTCAGGCGCGGAAGACATGGCGCCTGATCGCAGCGGCGTTGGAGAAGATGCGGATGCCGAGGACGACGACCACACCGGTGGACAGCTGGGAGCCGACACCGAGCTGGTCCCCGAGGAAGACGATCAGCGCCGCCACCACCACGTTGGACAGGAACGAGACGATGAACACCTTGTCGTTGAAGATGCCGTCGAGCATCGCCCGGACACCGCCGAACACCGCGTCCAGGGCCGCCACCACCGCGATGGGCAGATACGGCACGACGGCGTCGGGCACCTCGGGCTGGACGAAGAGTCCGACGACCACCCCGATCACGAGACCCAGTACGGCAATCACGGTCTAGCTGCTCCTGTCCCTGCGGGGGGCGACCCGGTCGAGGGCGCCGTGGGCGATTGGGCTGTCGTGGTCTTGGCGGAGCCGCTCGGCGTGCGCTTCCCCGTGGGCGAGGTGCTCGGCGAGGCCGACCGCGAGGTCGCGGCGGACGGACTCTGCGAGCCTGTGGTGGACGCCGTGGGGCTCGGGGAATCCGGGGCGGGGGCCGACGGGCTCGCCGTCGGCGAGGGCTCCGGCGCGGCGGGCCGGGCGGTCCGCAGCGTGATGCCGACGGCGGCGGGCAGCGTCAGCTTCTTCTGCGCGGAGATCGTCGACTTGATGCCGTACTTCTCCTGCAGCAGCCGGAGGTACTGACCCGCCATGTTGTTCTCGAAGGTGGCGACCAGCTTCGACCCGTCCCCCAACGCCTGCACGCTGTACGGGGGCACCAGCGGCCGGTTGTCGACCAGCACGGCCTCGCCCGCGGCACGGATCGCGGAGAGCGCGGTAAGCCGCTGCCCGTTGATCGAGACCGCCTCGGCCCCGGACGCCCAGAGCCCGTTCACCACCAGCTGAAGATCGCGGTCGCGCAGCCGGCCGCTGTTGGAGAAGCCCTGACCGGCGCGCGGGTCGACGTTCCCACCGGCGCCGGTGCCGGAGGCGTCCTCCAGGACGAGCTTGACGCCCGGCCCGGTGACCTCGGCCAGGCCCACCGCACCGGCCAGCGCGGCCGGGTCGCCGTCGCCCGGCGACAGCGCCTGCTGCTGAGTGGTGTCGACCTTCCGTCGCAGCTCCTGGACCTGCTGCTGCAGCCGGTCCGCCGAGCCGTTGCTGTCGTTGATCCGGTGGATCAGCGCGTCGCGCTCCTTGGCGAGGGTGGGCTCGGCCTTGTGCGCGTTCACTGCGCCCACCGTCACCACCGCCCCGACCAGGGCCAGCCCGAGACCCAGCGTGAGCAGGCCCCGGGCCGTGCCGGGTATCCGGCTGTCGCGGTCACCGCCCCGCGCCGCGGCCGCCTCGGCGTAGCCCTCGTCCAGGCTGTGGTCCATCACGCCGGTCAGCAGGGACATCGAGGCGTCCGGACGGTTGTACCGTCCGTCGCTGGCACTCGGCGTCGGCGTCGCTGGCATGCGGACCATCGTCCCATGTCGACGGAGGGGTCGGTGCACACCCCCTGACCTGCGGACTCACCAGAAGCGACGGATCATGACCAAGCATGCCAAACCGGGCAGCGGGGCGTGCGGCGAGTACCGCACGCCCCGCTGCCCGGGGCCGCGTCACCGGGGCCCGGTGGTCACCGCCCGGCGCCGTCGACCACCGCCGCCCACTCGTCCAGCAGCGCCTCGGTCGCCTCGTCGTCCGGGCCCTCCGCCCAGAGGTGGGTGACCGCCTCCGCGGGGTCGGGCAGGACCAGCGTCCAGCGACCGTCCGCCTCGACGACCCGGACGCCGTCCGTGGTGTCGAGCTGCCGGTTGCCGGCCGCCTCCACCACCGAGCGCATGACCATGCCCTTCGCCGCCCACGGTGTCGCGATGTCGCGCCGGCGGATGTGCGCCTGCGGGATCCGCGCGTCGATCTGGCTCAGCGTGAGCTGGGTCCGGGCCACCAGCCCGACCAGGCGGACGAACGCCGCCGCACCGTCCAGCACCCCGCTGAACTCGGGCACGACGAAGCCGCCGCGCCCGTCGCCGCCGAACACGGTGCCCTCGGCCGCGGCCGCCTTGGCCAGGTCGTCCGGCGTGGTCGTGGTCCAGACGACCTGCGTGCCGTGGTACGCGGCGACCTGCTCGGCGATCCGGGTGGTCGTCACGGGCAGCGCCACCTGGCCGCTCCGGCGCTCGGCCGCGACCAGGTCGAGCAGCACCAGCAGTGCGCGGTCGTCGTCGATCACCCGGCCCAGCTCGTCCACGAAGGCCACCCGCTCGCCGACCGGATCGAACCGGACGCCGAAGGCCGCCCGGGAGGAGGCGACCAGCTCGCCGAGCCTGGCCAGCCCAGCTCGCCGCTCCTCGGCGTCCTCGGTCGGCCGCGCCTCGTCCAGCCCGCTGGAGACGGTGAGCGCCTCCACCCCGAGCCGGCCCAGGATGCTCGGCAGAACGAGCCCGGCACTGCCGTGCGCCGTGTCCACCACCACCTTCAGCCCCGCCTCGCGGACACCCGTGGTGTCCACCGCCCGCAGCAAGTTGCCGGCGTAGGAGTCGAAGACGCTGGACGGGAAGGTCAGGTCGCCGATCTCACCCGGGAACGCACGCCGGTACTCCTGGCGGGCGTAGACCCGGTCGAGCTTGCGCTGCCCGGCCTGGGAGAGGTCGGCTCCGCGCTCGTCGAAGAAGAGGATGTCGAGCGAGTCCGGCACCCCGGGGGTGGTCCGCAGGAAGATCCCGCCCGCGCTCCCCCGGGCCGTGTGCTGCCGCGCCACCGGCATCGGCACGTTCTCCAGGTCGCGGACATCGATCGCGCTGGTCTGCAGCCCCGAGATCATCGCCCGTTTGAGCGCTCGCGCACCACGCGAGTGGTCACGCGCGATGGTGACGGTGGCTCCCTTCTTCAGCGTCGTCGCGTACGCGCCCGCCAGCCGGACGGCCAGCTCCGGGGTGATCTCGACGTTGAGGATGCCCGAGACGCCGCGCAGCCCGAAGAGGTGCTCCTGACCGCGGGACTCCCAGATCACCGAGGTGTTGACGACCGCGCCGGCTTCGATGGTCTTGAACGGGTAGACCCGGACGTTGGCGCCGATGATCGACTCCTCGCCGACCAGGCACTCGTCGCCGATCACCGCCCCGTCCTCGATCCGCGCGGCCCGCATCACATCGGTGTTCTTCCCGACCACGCAACCGCGCAGGTTGCTCTGCGGCCCGATGTAGACGTTGTCGTGCACGACCGCCTTGTGCAGGAAGGCCCCGCGCTTGACGACCACGTTGCTGCCGAGCACGGTGTGCTCACGAATCTCCACACCGGCCTCGACCTTGGCGTAGTCCCCGATGTACAGCGGGCCGCGGAGGATCGCCTCCGGGTCCACCTCGGCCCCTTCGGCCACCCAGACGCCGGGCGAGATCTCGAACCCGTCGAGTTCGACGTCGACCTTGCCCTCCAGGACGTCCGCCTGGGCCTTGCCGTAGCTCTCGTGGGTGCCCACGTCCTCCCAGTAGCCCTCGGCCACGTAGCCGTAGACCCGCTTGCCCTCCTTGAGCAGTTGCGGGAACACATCGCTCGACCAGTCGACGGACTCGCCCGCCGCCACGTAGTCGAAGACCTCGGGCTCCATGACGTAGATGCCGGTGTTGACCGTGTCGGAGAAGACCTGCCCCCAGGTCGGCTTCTCCAGGAAGCGCTCGACCCGGCCCTCGTCGTCGGTGATCGTGATGCCGAACTCCAGCGGATTCGGCACACGGGTGAGACAGACGGTGACCAGAGCGTTCTTACTGCGGTGGAACTCGATCAATTCAGAGAGGTTGAAGTCGGTCAGCGCGTCACCGGAGATCACCAGAAAGGAGTCGTCCTTCAGCGCGTCCTCGGCGTTCTTGACACTCCCCGCAGTACCGAGCGGCGTCTCCTCGTTCGCATAGGTCAGGTGCATACCCAGCTCTTCGCCGTCACCGAAGTAGTTCTTGACCAGTGAGGCGAGGAACTGGACGGTCACGACGGTGTCGGAGAGGCCGTGCCGCTTCAGCAGCCGAAGCACGTGCTCCATGATCGGCCTATTGGCGACCGGAAGCAGCGGCTTCGGCATGCTGGAGGTCATCGGGCGGAGTCGGGTGCCTTCGCCCCCTGCCATTACAACGGCTTTCATTACGGGTGCGTCCTCCTTCGCGGTGGTGGACCCTGCAAGTCCATCAAACCGTTCCAGAGGTTCTCTACCCGGAAGATATCGTCCGACGCACCGTGATGGCGTGGGACTTCTCTCAGATCACGTCTCAGACTGCGGACGCGGAGGAGGCCGAGCCCGCCCGGATGATCTGCCGCGCCTGGACCGCGTAGAGAATGCCGGCCCACCAGTACAGCGTGGTCCCCCACCAGATGAAGGCCCAGCTGACGACCTCGGCCGGCCGCGCGATCCAGGTGTCCCCGGTGCCGAGCAGCAGAAGCGGGAACGCGTACATCAGATTGAATGTCGCGGCCTTCCCCAGGAAACTCACCTGCAACGGGCCGTAGCCGTGCCGGTTCAGAATGGGAAGGAGCCCCGCGATAAAGAGCTCACGCGCGATCAGGATCGCCGTGAGCCACCACGGCAGGATCTCACGCCAGGTCAGACCCAGCAGCGTGGACAGCACATAGAGGCGGTCCGCCAGCGGGTCGAGCAGCTGGCCGACCCGGCTGATCTGCCCCCACCTGCGAGCGAGCTTTCCGTCGAGGTAGTCGCTGATGCCACTCAGCATCAGGATCAGCAGCGCCCAGCCGTCGTTGTTCGGCCCGTCGAACACCGGCCAGAGGATCAGCCAGAGGAAGAGCGGAACGCCGACCAGCCGGCCCATGCTCAGCAGGTTGGGGATGGTGAGGACGCGATCGGTCTGGACCCGCGTCTCCTGGACCTCCACCCGGGGGCCTCCTGTACCGTGTGACGACTTTTGCATGTTGACCCTACAACAGAAAAGCCCCCGTCCGGTTCCCCGGCGGGGGCTTCTCTAGAAGAATTGTTCGGCGGCGTCCTACTCTCCCACAGGGTCCCCCCTGCAGTACCATCGGCGCTGTGAGGCTTAGCTTCCGGGTTCGGAATGTAACCGGGCG